>DASWSY010000493.1:0-16623 GCA_036402415.1 Rhizobacter sp.
TCCGAGCCACGCCAGGGCGGCAACGGCACGAGCGTGGCGAAAGGCGTGCTCTCGGCCGACCGCACGAAGCTCGGGCAGGTGCGCGTGATCCTGCGCACCTCGCCCACTTACGACGGCGACAAGCACTTCGGCTCGCGCCTCGCCTTCGGCCCCGATGGCATGCTCTACGTGACGATGGGCGAGCGTTCCGACAGGGCGACGCGCCCGCAGGCCCAGGCGATGAACAGCCACCTCGGCAAGATCCTGCGCCTCCAGCCCGACGGCAGCGTGCCGCCCGACAACCCCTTCGTCGGCCGTGCCGGCACCCTGCCGGAGATCTGGACGGTCGGCCACCGCAACGTGCAGGCGGCCGCCTTCGACCCGCAGGGCAAGCTCTGGGTCGTGGAGATGGGCACGCGTGGCGGCGACGAGCTCAACCTGGTCGAGAAGGGCCGCAACTACGGCTGGCCGCTCATCGCCTACGGCGAGGAGTACTCGGGCCTTGCCATCGGCGACGGCGCCACCGCGCGAGACGGGCTCACGCAACCTGTCTATTACTGGGACCCGGTCATCGCCCCTTCGGGCGCGCAGTGGTACTCAGGCGATCTTTTCCCCGCGTGGAAAGGGCAGCTCCTCGTCGGCAGCCTGCGCGACCGCAAGCTCGTGCGCCTGGTCATCGAGAACCAGCGTGTGGTGGGCGAAGAGTGGCTGCTGGCCGATCGTGGCAAGCGTGTGCGCGACGTGCGGCAGGACGCCGCCGGTGCGCTCTACCTCGTGACCGACGAGGAGGACGGCGAGCTCTGGAAGCTCACGCCCGGCGGCTGAGGTTCAATGCCGCCCGCTGCGCGCGATGGCGCGCAGCAGCCACACGGCGCCGGCCACCGCACCGACGAAGCCCACCAGGCCGAAGGCCGGCAGGCCCAGCAGGCGCGGGCCGCCGCCCACCGTCATGACGATGGACGAGCCGATGATGAGCGCCGCCACCACGAGGCCCAGGGTGAGCCGGCTCGCCGCACGGTCGAGCTGGTCGACCGACTGCTGCAGGCCACGCACTTCCACATGCACCTGGATGCCGGCGCGGCGCACCGTGCGCACCGCCCGCACCAGGTCGTGCGGCAGCGCGCCCAGCATCGACATCGTGCGCCGCAGCGAGCGCCAGGCCTGGCGACCCAGCGCCTGCGGCCGGTAGCGCGCGCGCACCGCCTCCTTGAGCAGCGGCAGGGCTTCGCCCGCCATGTGGAAGCCCGGGTCGAGGCCGCGGCCCAGGCCTTCCAGCGTGATGAACACCTTGATGAGCAGCGCCAGGTCGGGCGGCAGCATCAGGCGGTGCCGGCGCAGCACGGTCGTCACGTCGAGCAGCATGTGGCCGAGGTGGAGCTCGGCCAGGGGCACGCCGTGGTAGCTGTCGAGAAAGCCTTCGATGTCGGCCACGAGCGTGGCCTCGGCGGTGCTGCCGCCCGTCCAGTCGAGCAGCACCTCGGCCACCGATTCGGCGTCGCGCTCCACCAGTCCGAGCAGCAGGTCGAGCAGCTCCGCGCGGCGCTGTTCGGTGAGGCGGCCGACCATGCCGAAGTCGATCAGCGCGATGCGGTTGCCCGGCAGGTAGATCACGTTGCCGGGGTGCGGGTCGGCGTGGAAGAAGCCGTCGGTGATGACCATCTTCAGCACGAGCGAGGCGCCGCGGCGCGCGAGCTCGTGCCGGTCGAGCCCGGCGGCTTCGAGCCGGTCCAGCGCCTCGCCGGGAATGCCGTCGATCCACGCCTGCACGTTGACCCGCTCGTTCGTCCAGGCCCAGAACACGCGCGGAATCACCACCTCGTCGTTCCCGGCGAACTGGGCGGCGATGCGCTCGGCATGGCGGCACTCCTGCGCGAGGTCGAGCTCGTGCGCCAGCGAACGTGCGAACTGCCGCACCAGCTCGACCGGGCGGTAGGGCTCGAGGTCGGGCCAGTGGCGCACCGCCGAGCCGGCCAGGCGTTCCAGCAGCCGGAGGTCGACACGCACCGACGGCGCCACCCCGGGCCGGCGCACCTTGACGACGACCTCCTGCCCGTCCTTCGTGCGCGCGCGGTGCACCTGCGCGATCGAGGCCGCTGCAAGCGGCGTCTCGTCGAACCAGGCAAACACCTCGTGCGGATCGCCGCCCAGGTCGGCCACGAGCTGCGGGCGCAGCTCGCCGTAGGGCACCGGCGGCACGTGGCTGTGCAGCTTCTGCAGTTCGGCGATCCAGCTGGGGCCCAGCAGGTCGGCGCGGCCGGCCAGGATCTGGCCGAGCTTGACGAAGGCAGGGCCCAGCTCTTCCAGCGCGCTGCGCAGCCGTTCTTCCGGCGTGAGGCGCGACGGCGCCTGCCGGCTCTGCCGGTGCATGGCCTGCGTGGCCGCCGCCAGCACATCGGCGCCACCCAGGCGCCGCAACAGGTCCCCGAGGCCATGGCGCAGCAGCACGCCCGCGATCTGCTGCAGGCGGACGAGCTCGCCCGGGGGCGCAGGCTCGGATGCGGGCGCCGGCGTCATGGCGCGGGGCCGGCGCGCAGGTCGAGCGTGAAGCGCTGGCTGTCTTCATGTGCGACCCGTGGCACGGCGTTGAAGCCCAGGCTTCGCAGCAGCACACGCATGCCGGTGTTCTCGTTCAGCACCTCGCCCACCACCCGCTGCGTGCCGTGGGCGCGCAGGTATTCGAGCAGCCGGTCCATCAGCACACGGCCGAGGCCCCGGCGCTGCAGGTCGGAGCGCACCACCACGGCGAACTCGGCCTCTTCGTTGTCGGGGTCGCAGGCGCAGCGCACCACGCCCAGCAGTTCGTGCTGGCCCTGCGCGGGCTCGCGCATCGCGACGAAGGCCATCTCGCGGGCGTAGTCGATCTGCACCAGCCGCGCGAGCTCGCTCGCGGCCAGCGTGCGCCGGCTGCTGAAGAAGCGCAGGCGCAGGTCCAGCGGCGACAGCCGCTCGAGGAAGGCCTTGTGCACGGCGGCGTCTTCCGGACGGATGGGCCGCAGCACCAGGCGTTCGCCCTGCCAGTCGAGCGTGCGCGAGAGTTCCGCCGGGTAGGGTCGGATGGCGAAGCGCGCGGCACCGGCCGTCGCGGCCGGCGTGACGCGCACGCGTGCGTCGACCGCGATCACGCCTTCGTCATCGGCCAGCAGCGGGTTGATGTCGAGTTCGGCCACCTCGGGCAGGTCGGCGAGCAGTTGCGAGACCTTCACCAGCACGTCGAGCACCGCGTCGAGCTGCGCGGGGGGATGGTCGCGGTAGCCGGCGAGCAGGCGCGAGGCCGCCGTGCGCGACACCAGGTCTCGCGCCAGCACGCGGTTGAGCGGCGGCAGCGCCACCGCGCGGTCGGCCACCACCTCGACCGACTTGCCACCGCTGCCGAAGAGCACCACCGGGCCGAACGCCGGGTCGACCGTGGCGCCCACGATCAGCTCCACCGCACGCGGCCGGCTCACCATGGGCTGCACCACGAGCGCGGTGACGCGCGCGTCGGGCCGCATCGCGACCACGCGGGCGAGCATGCCCGCGGCGGCGGTGCGCACCGCGTCTTCGTCGGCCAGGTTGAGGCACACGCCACCCACGTCGGACTTGTGCGTGAGCTCGGGCGACTCGATCTTCACCGCCACCGGGAAGCCCGCCTGCGACGCGGCGCGTGCGGCGGCCTCCGGCGTGGGCTCGCAGCGCTGCGTGGCGAGCGCGGGGATGCCGTAGGCACGCAGCAGGGCCATCGCCTCGTGCTGCTCCAGCATCGTGCGCCCCTGCTGCAGGGCTTCGCGCACGCACGCCCGCGCCCGCTCGTGGTCAGGCGGCGGCCCTTCGGTGGCGGTCGGCGCCTCCATCAGCAGGGCTTGGTTGCGGCGGTAGGTGCGCAGCATCGCGAAGGCGCGCACCGCGTCTTCCGGCGTGTCGTAGTCGGCGATGCCGGCGGTCTCGAAGATGGCGCGGGCCTGCGCCACCGAGCGTTCGCCGAGCCAGCACGCCATCACGCGGCCCTGGGCGTTGCGCACCAGCGGCTCGCAGGCTCGGGCGATGTCGTCGCTGCGGGCGATGGCGGTCGGTGCGTGCAGGAAGAGCAGGGTGCCGGTGCGCCGGTCGTCGAGCAGCACGCGCAACGCCCCGGTGTAGCGCGCCTCGGGGGCGTCGCCGATGATGTCGACCGGGTTGCCGCGCGACCAGGTGGGCGGCAGGATCGCATCGAGCTTGTCGCGCGTGTCTTCGGGCAGGGCCAGCAGTGGCACGCCCGCGGCATCGGCCGCGTCGGCGGCCAGCACGCCCGCGCCGCCGCCGTTGGTGAGGATGGTGAGGCCGGCATCGTCGCTGCCCTTGAAGCGCGACAGCGTCTCGGCCGCCATGAAGAGCTCGCGCAGGGTGTCCACGCGCAGCATGCCGGCGCGGCGGATGGCGGCATCGACCACCACGTCGGCCCCGGCCAGCGCGCCCGTGTGCGACACGGCGGCCTGCGCCCCGCTGCGCGAGCGCCCGGCCTTCACGATGACCACCGGCTTGTTGCGCGCGGCCGCCCGTGCGGCCGACATGAACTTCGGCGCGGCCGTGATGCCTTCGGCGTAGAGCAGGATGGCCCGCGTGCGGGCATCGCTTGCCAGGTAGTCGAGCACGTCGCCGAAGTCGACGTCGGCATGCTCGCCCAGCGACACCAGGTGTGACAGGCCGATGCGCCGCGACTGCGTCCAGTCGAGCAGCGCGGTGACGAGCGCGCCCGACTGCGACACCACCGCCAGCTCGCCCGGCAGCACTGCGCTCGTGTGGGCGAAGCTCGCGTTGAGCCCGATGTGCGGGCACAGGAGGCCCACGCAGTTGGGGCCGAGCAGGCGCAGCGTGTGCGGGCGCGAGGCGTCGAGCATGGCCTGCTTCTGCTCGGCGCTGAGGCCGGCAGTCATCACCACCGCCGCACGCACGCCTGCCGCACCCAGCGAGGCGATGAGCCCCGGCACGGTGTGCGGCGGCGTGCAGACGACGGCGAGCTCGGGCGGTGCCGGCAGCGCCCCCACGTCGGGGTAGCAGCGCTCGCCGTCGAGCTCGCGGTGGCTCGGATTCACCGGGTAGGCCGCGCCGCGGTAGGCGCCGGCGCGCACGTTGCGCCACACGGTGGTGCCCACGCGGCCGGGCTTGTCGGAGGCGCCGATGACGGCCACCGACGCCGGTTCGAAGAGGAAGTCGAGGTTGCGGACGCTCATCGGCTGGGCTGGCTCGTGGGGTTCATGGGGCGTTTCTGCGGTGTTCCTCGCGTGCCTGGCAGCTGATGCACAGGGCCGCGCTCGGCATGGCCTTCAGGCGGGCCTCGGCAATCGGCGCGCCGCACTGCGTGCATTCGCCGTAGCGGCCGGCGGCGAGCCGGTCGAGCGCGGCGTACACCTCGCGCAACTCGGCGCGGTCGCGCTCGACCTCGGCGTCGCGGATGACCGTGGCGGCCAGGCGGTCGGCCTCGTCCTTGCGGTCAGTCACGCCGGCGCCGGCCGGCGCGGCGGCAAGTTCGGCATCGGCGATCTCGCGTTCGAGTTCGCGGGCGCGCTGCTGGAGTTGTTCGGCGAGGGCGGCGGTGGCGACAGATGGGGCGGGCATGGGGGCTCCTGTGGATGCCCCTGCACTGTCCGGCCGCGCGGGCTCAGGGCGATTGCGCTGCGTCAAGCGCGCGTGCGCCGGTCGGGCCGCGCACGCTGCGCACCGCGACGCGCGAGCCGTCCCGCAGGCTCGCCGCCGGGTACACGATCACCTGCGCGCCCGGCGCGAGGCCCTGGCGCACCCAGGCCTCGTCGGCGTTGCGCGCGGCCACGTCGACCTGCACCAGGCGGGCGCGGTCCGCTTCGACGACGAAGCAGCCCATCGTGCTGGCGGTGCCGTTCGCATCGCCCGCCAGCGGGAACACTGCACCCACCGGCACCTTGACCGCGTTCGGCACCTGCGTGACCACCACCCGCACGCCGACGCGGAAGCCGTCGCCCAGCGCCGACCAGCGCTGGGGCGGGCTGGTGAGGTCCATCACCACCTCGACACGCTGCTCCTCCACGCCGAGCGCCGAGACCTTGGTGAAGCCCGCGGGCTCGATCAGCCGCACGCGGCCTTCGAGCGTGTGCGGGCCGCCCCAGCGTTCCACGCGCACCGGGCTGCCGGGGCCCACGCGCATCGCGTCGGTGGTGAGCAGGTCCGCCACGAGTTCGAGGCTCGCCGTGTCGCCGATCTCCAGCAGCGGCGCGCCGGTGGCCACCGGCCCCTCGCTGGGCGCGAGCAGCTTGAGCACGCGGCCGCCCACCGGCGCGCGTACCTCGAAGCCGGCGCCGGCCGGCTCGCGGATGGCCGAGAGCGCGGCGCGGGCCTGGGTTTCCTCGTGCTCGGCCATGCGCGCTTCGCCGTTGGCGGTTTCCAGCTCGCGCTTGGCGGCTTCGACCGCCAGGCGGTCGTTGTCGAGCCGGTTGGGCGACACGAAGCCCTGGCGCGCGAGCTGCTCGGTGCGGGCCGCGTCGTGCGTGGCCTGCAGCAGGGCCACACGCGCGCGGCCCACACGCGCCGAGGCGCGGTCGCGCTGTGCGCGTGCCACGTCCAGCCGCGCGCGTTGCTCGCGCAGCGTGCGGTCGTCGAGCAGGGGCGACAGCGCCGGCGTGAGCACCGCCAGCACGTCGCCGGCGGCCACCGTGTCGCCCTCGCGCAGGCGGATGCGGTGCAGCCGGCCCGCGAGCGGCGCCGAGACCACGAAACGATCGCGCACCCGGGTGCGGCCGTCCTCGTCGATCGTGCTCTCGAAGCGGCCCTGCGCCACCTTCGCCACCTCCACCTGCTGCGGCTGCGGCGCGAACGCCCACGCCAGCAGGGCCGCCACCGCGACCCCACCCGCCGCATACATGGCCATCGTGCGCTTCTTCATGTTCATTCCCTCGTCTTCAAGGCCATCACCATGTCCAGCCGGTCGATGCGCCGGCGCACCACCATTGCGCTGGCGATGCCGGCGGCCGCCACGCACAGGCCCGCCCACGCATACGTGGGCGCGCGCAGGACCACCGGAAAATGGAACTGGTCGGACTTCAGCAGCTCGACCACGCCGTGCGTGAGCGCCCAGCCGAGCCCCATGCCGACGGGGATGGCGAGCGCAATGACCGTGGCCAGCTCGCCCAGGAGCACCGCCGAGACCTCGCCCTGCGTGAAGCCGAGCACGCGCAGGCTCGCAAGCTCCCAGGCGCGTTCGGCGAGCGCGATGCGCGCGTTGTTGTAGACCACGCCCACCGCGATGATGCTGGCGAAGACGGTGAGCACCGTGCTCATGATGCGCACGTTGCGCGCGCTGATCTCTTCCATGTTGCGCAGCATCGTGGCCTTGCTCCACGCACCCGACGCGCGTGGCAGGGCCTTGGTGGCATCGAGCACGGCGGCCTCGTGGCCGGGGTCGATCGAGAGCACGAAGCCGTTGGCCAGGTCGCCGTCGCCGAGCATGCGGTTCATCGTCTTGCGGTCGAGGAAGGCGTTCATGCCCATGGTCTCGCGCACCGTGCCCGAAACACGCATCTCGATCTTCTTGCGGCGGCCGTCGAGCACTTCCAGCGTCACCCGGTCGCCGGGCGCGAGGCCCAGTTTTTCGGCCAGGCGGTCGGTCAGCACCAGGCCGCGGCCATCGAGCAGCAGCTCGAGTCCGTCGGCGTCGATCAGCCGGTAGAGCGAGGCTCGGCCGTCGTAGCCGCGCAGCAGCACCCGCTCGGAGCGGTGGCCGAGGGTGATGTTGACGTCGGCGAAGCGGGTGGCCTCGACCTGGCGCACGCCGGGCACGCGCAGCAGCTCCTGGCGCACGCGCGGTTCGTCCACCGGCTCCACCGTCCAGGTGCTCACATCGCCGCGCAGCGAGAGCACGAACTGCTGGTCGATCACGGCGCCTATCGCGTCGCGCACGAAGTTGCCGAGCACGACGATGGCGACGGCGGCCGCCACGCCGCCCACCGAGAGCGCGCTGCGCCACGGGCGGCGCTCCAGGTTGCGCATCACCATGCGGGTGACCGTGGGCAGGCGCGTGAGCCCCAGACGTTCGGCGAGCGTGCGCCGGTACTGGCCAGGCGCAGGCGGGCGCATCGCCTCGGCCGGCGGCAGGCGCACCACCGACAGGATGGCGTTGAGCGTGCCCACCACCGCCGTGAGCAGCGCGACCACGGCGCACGAGACGATGAGCCACGGCGCCACGGTGTGCTCGAAGCTCGGGAAGTGGAAGAACTCGGCATAGAGCCCGGTGAACGCGACGCCCAGCCGCTTGCCGGCGGCCACGCCGATCACGAGGCCTGCGCTCACGATGGCGAGCACGAGCTTGAGGTAGTGCACGGCCACCGCGCGGTTGTCGTAGCCGAGCGCCTTCAGGGCGGCCACCTGCTCGCGCTGCGTGGAGACGAGGCGCGACACCACCACGTTCAGCAGGAAGGCCGCCACCCCGAGGAAGATCGCCGGCAGCACCGTGCCCAGCACGCGCTGCTCCTTGATCTCGTTGGAGAGCATGGCGTGCGAGGTCTGCTGCTCGCGCATGTAGGCCGGCTGGCCGCCGTAGGCCGCGGTGAGCCGGTTCACGCCGTCGCGCACCGCCTCGGCCGAGGCGCCCGGCGCGAGCTTGACCGCCACGCGGTTGAAGGCGCCTTCCATGTCGTAGGCGGCCGCGAGCGTGTCGTGGTGGACCCAGAAGACGCCGAAGCCGCGGGTGTCGGGCATGCCCCAGAGGCCGGCGAAGACGTACTCGGGCGAGAGGGCCGTGCCGACGACGACGAGCGTGCGCCGCTTGCCGTTGACGAGGGCCTGCAGCCTCGCGCCGGGGCGGAGCTGGTGGGCATTGAAGAAGGCCTCCGAGACCAGGGCCTCGATGCTGCCGTCGGCCCGCGTGGCCAGCCCGCTCGCCGGCCAGCGCCCGCTGCTCGGCGTGACGCGGTTCATGCGCCGCTCGGTGCGCGTGTCGATGCCGATGAGCTGGCCGAGGATCGGGTCGGCGAGCTGCGGGATCTCGATGCGCACCACCTGCTCCACCGTGGTCTGCACGTCGGCCACACCGGGCAGATCGCGCAGGCGGCCCGAGAGTTCGTTCGGTGCCCGCTTGACGGTGGCGAACACGTCGGCGAACACGCCTTCGGCGTAGAAGCGGTCGCGCGCTGCCGCCAGCGAGTCGACCGCGGACAGGCAGGTGATGATGCCGGCGATGCCGCTGGCCACCACGAGCGCGATGGTGAGCGCCTGGCTCCACATCGTGCGCAGGTCGCGCAGCAGCTTGTGGTCGAGGGACTTCATGGCGGTGAGGGCGGTCGGGCGCGTGTCACCACGACAGCTCCTCCGGCTGCAGCTTGTGCGTGTTGTGCACCACGCGCTGGATGAGTCCGTCGCCGATGGAGACCGCGCGGTCGGCCATGCCGGCGATGGCCGCGTTGTGCGTGATCACGACGGTGGTGGTGCCGAGGTCGCGGTTGACCTGGGCGATGACGTCGAGCACGAGCTTGCCGGTCTGGTAGTCGAGCGCGCCGGTGGGCTCGTCGCACAGCAGCACCTCGGGGCGCTTTGCGATGGCGCGCGCGATGGCCACGCGTTGCTGCTCGCCTCCGGAGAGCTGTGCCGGGAAGTGGTCGCGCCGGGGGCCGAGGCCCACGCGCTCGATCGCCTCGTTGGCGGGCATGGGCGATTCGGCGATGTCGGTCACGAGCTCCACGTTCTCGAGCACCGTGAGGCTCGGGATCAGGTTGTAGAACTGGAAGACGAAGCCCACGTGGCGGCGCCGGTAGGCGGTGAGCTCGGCTTCGCTCGCGGCGGAAAGGTCCTGCCCGCCGAAGAAGAGCTGGCCCGTGGTCGGCGTGTCGAGCCCGCCGAGGATGTTGAGCAGCGTCGACTTGCCGCTGCCCGAGGGCCCGAGCAGCACGATGAACTCGCCCGCCGTGATCTCCAGGCTGACGTCGCGCAGGGCGACCACCTCCACACCGACACCGGTGCGGTAGACCTTCGACAGGCCCCGGGCCACGAAGAGTGGCGTGGTCGCGTTCATTCGAGACGCACCGTCTGCAGGTACTCGGGCACCGTGCAGTCCCAGCGGAGCTCGCGCTCGATGCGCTGGCGCAGCGCATCGGCCGCGGCGGGTTCGCCGTGGGTGATGAAGGTCTTGCGCGGCGCGCGCGGCAGGCTGCGCAGCCAGTCGAGCAGCTCGCCCGCATCGGCATGCGCGGAGAGGTTGTCGAGCATGGCGACCTCGGCGCGCACCGGCACGTCGGTGCCGAGCATGCGCACCGTCTTCGCGCCGGCGAGGAAGCTCGCGCCGCGCGTGCCGCCGGCCTGGTACGAGGTGAAGAGGATGGTGTTGCGGTGATCGGGGGCGAGTGCGCGCAGGTGGTGGACCACGCGGCCACCGGTGGCCATGCCGCTCGCCGCGATGATGACCATCGGCCCGTGGCGGCCGTTGAGCGCGCGCGACTCCTCGATGCTCTCCACCACGTGCACCGAATCCATCATCGCGTCGAACTGAGCGTGGTTCAGGCGGTGCAGCTCGGGGTGGCGGCGGTAGACGTCCAGCGCACGCGAGGCCATCGGGCTGTTGAGGTAGACGGGCAGCGACGGAATCGCGCGTCTGGCCTTGAGCACCGCCAGGGCATGCAGCAGCGCCTGCGCGCGGCCCACGGCGAAGGCGGGGATCACGACCACGCCGCCGCGCGCCGCGGTGCGGCCGATCACCTCCGCGAGCGAGGCCAGCACGTCGACACGCTCGTGCAGCCGGTCGCCGTAGGTCGATTCGCAGACCAGGTGGTCGGCCGCCTCGACGGCATGGGCGGCGCGCAGCAAGAGGTCGGTGGGGCGGCCCACGTCGCCCGAGAAGAGCACCGAACGCTCGCCGTCGTGGAACCTCGCGAACGAGGAGCCGAGCATGTGTCCCGACCAGGTGAGCTTGGCATGCAGGCCCGGCACCGGAGAGAACGGCGCGTCGAACTCCACGCCGTGCAGGTGCTTGAGGCTGCGCTGTGCGTCCTGCTGCGTGTAGAGCGGCAGGGCGGGCTGATGCTTCGAGAAGCCCTTGCGGTTGGCGTAGGCCGCTTCTTCCTCCAGCAGGTGGGCGCTGTCCATCAGCAGGATCTCGCACAGCTCGCGCGTGGCGTGGCTGCAGTAGACCTTGCCGCGAAAGCCGTTCTTCACCAGCAGCGGCAGGTAGCCGCTGTGGTCGAGGTGCGCATGGGTGAGCACGACGGCGCGGACCTGCGCCGGGTCCACCGGCAGCGGTGCCCAGTTGCGCAGGCGCATCTGCTTGTAGCCCTGGAAGAGCCCGCAGTCGACGAGCACCTGCCCGCCGGCCGTGCCGAGCAGGTACTTCGAGCCGGTGACGGTGCCGGTGGCGCCGAGGAACTGGAGCTGCATCGCGGCCATGGGGTCAGCGCGCGAGGTAGCCGCCGTCGACCGGCACGTAGGCGCCGTTCATGAACGATGCGCCCGGCGAGCTGAGCCACAGCACCAGCTCGGCCACCTCCTCGGGCTGGCCGATGCGACCGATCGGGTGCAGTGCTTCGAGCGCCTTGCGGCTCGCGTCGTCGGCGTCGAGCCGCGCGATCATCGGCGTGTGGATGAAGGCGGGGCCGACCGCGTTGATGCGCAGGCCCTGCGAGGCGTACTCCAGCGCCGCCACCTTGGTGAGGCCGAGCACGCCGTGCTTGGCGGCGGTGTAGGCGCAGGCGTTGGCGAAGCCGACCTGCCCGAGGATGGAGGCGATGTTGACGATCGCCCCGCCCGTCTTCAGCAGTTCGGGGATCTCGACCTTCATGCATTGGAAGACGCCGGTGAGGTTGACGCCGATCACCTGCGCCCAGGCGTCGAGCCCGTAGTCGGCCAGCGGGGCGAGCTCGCCGCCGATGCCGGCGTTGTTGCAGGCGATGTCGAGTCGGCCGTAGCGGGCGACGGCCTGCTCCACCAGGCGCTCGCAGTCGCCGGGCTGGCTCACGTCGGCGTTCACGAACGCGCAGTCGAAACCTTCCTGCCGCAAGGCGGCGGTGACACGCTCGCCCTCGCTCGTGGGCAGGTCCGACAGCACGACCTTCGCGCCTTCAGCCGCATAGCGGCGTGCGATGGCCAGGCCGATGCCCGAAGCGGCGCCGGTGACGAGGGCGACTTTTCCGTTGAGTTGCTGCATGGTGGACTCCTGGGGATGGTGTGCGCGCAGTTTTGGCGAAGCGGCGCCCGAGCCCTTGATGCAGATCAGTCCACGTTCACGCAGCGGTCATGCAGGGTTTCTAGAGTCGTGGTGCGCCAGTTCGGCGACCATGCCCCACCTCGAAGGAACACCCCGTGGCACACCGCTTCCTGCGCCATCTCGGCGCCACCCTCATCGCTGCCCTGGCTTTCACGGCCGCCTGCGCCATGCCGCCGCACCAAGGTGGACACCCCGGCGGCAAGAAGGCCGAACCGCTCGTGATCGCGCACCGCGGCGCGAGCGGCTACCTGCCCGAGCACACGCTGGCCGCCTACTGGCTCGCCATCGAGCAGGGCGCCGACTACGTCGAGCCCGATCTTGTGATCACGAAAGACGGCGTGCTGGTGGCGCGCCACGAGAACGCCATCGCCATCCTGAACCCCGACGGCAGCGTGCGCGAAGCGACGACCGACGTCGTCGACCGCCCCGAATTCGCCTCGCGCAAGACCACCAAGCTGATCGACGGCCAGAGCATCACCGGCTGGTTCACCGAGGACTTCACGCTCGCAGAGCTGAAGACGCTGCGCGCGCGCGAGCGTGTGCCGCAGGTGCGCGTGGCCAACACCCGCTTCGACGGCATGTTCGAGGTGCCCACGCTCGGCGAGGTGCTCGAACTCGTGAAGGCCGCCAACGAGCGCCACCGCGCCGACGGCAAGGGCCGCCGGCCGATCGGCGTGTACCCCGAGACCAAGCACCCGACCTACTTCCAGAACATCGGCCTGCCGCTGGAAGAGCCGCTGGTGCGCACGCTGCGCCGCCATGGCTTCGAAGGCCGTCACGCGCCGGTCTTCATCCAGTCGTTCGAGACGGCCAATCTGCGCAAGCTGCGCCGCATGACGAACCTGCCGCTGGTGCAGTTGCTGAGCGGCTCCGGTCGCCCCTACGACTTCGTGGTGAGCGGCGACCCGCGCACCTACGCCGA
Source organism: Rhizobacter sp. (assembly GCA_036402415.1). Lineage (GTDB taxonomy): Bacteria > Pseudomonadota > Gammaproteobacteria > Burkholderiales > Burkholderiaceae_C > Rhizobacter. The sequence continues at coordinate 13,071 of DASWSY010000493.1, forward strand.
CCTCGCCAGGCCGGCCGGCCTGGCCGAGATCGCGAGCTACGCACAGGGCATCGGCGCCAACACCAACCTCATGATTCCGCTCGTGGGCGGACGCCTCGGCACGCCCACCACGCTGGTCGACGACGCGCACCGCGCCGGGCTGGTGGTGCACGGCTGGACCTTCCGCGCCGAAAACGTCTTCCTGCCCAACGACTTCGACGAGGGCACCGACCCGGCCGCGCTCGGCCGCATGGACGGCCAGGTGCGGGCCTTCCTGCGCCTGGGGATGGACGGCTTCTTCACCGATCACCCCTTCCTCGGCCGGCTGGCGCGCGACGCGTTCGTGGCGGAAGAAGGCAAAGGCAGATAAACCCGTTTCGGGTCAAAGATAGGTCTTGTCCGGCGAAAGTGGGCCACCTAGCATCCGATGATCGAGCTGCCTTGAGGCGGCCGTCAGGAGACAACAGGTGCGCGCATGGTCGGAACTGGCCGAAGGTGAGCGAGCGCTGCTGGGCCACGTGTTCTGGGCCGGCGGCGCGTCGCGCGACGTGCTGGCGCAGCGCGCGGGCTTCTCGAAGACGCGTGCCAACGCCGCCGTCGCCGGCCTGATCGCCCAGGGGCTGCTGGAAGAGGCGGGGCTGCAGGCCTCGTCGGGCGGGCGCCGGGCCGAGTCGCTGCGGCTGAGCCACGGCCTGGGCGTGCTGCTGGCCGCCGACCTGGGCGCCACCGGCCTCGAAGTGGCCGTGCTCACGCCCGACCTGCAGGTGCTCGCCAGCCACGGCGAGGCGGCCGACGTGCGGCGCGGCCCCGGGCTCGTGCTCTCGCGCGTGCGCTCGCTCATGGCCGAGCTGCTCAAGCAGTGCGGCCGCAAGGCGCGCGACGTGATCGCCATCGGCATCGGTGTGCCGGGGCCGGTCGACTTCGCGAGCGGCCAGCTCGTCAACCCGCCGCTCATGCCCGAGTGGGACAGCTTCTCCATCCGCGACGACCTGCGTGCCGACTACAAGGCGCCGGTCTTCGTCGACAACGACGTGAACCTGATGGCCCTGGGCGAGCTGTGGCGGCTGCAGCGCAGCCTGCAGAACTTCCTCGTCATCAAGGTCGGCACCGGCATCGGCTGCGGCATCGTCTGCCACGGGCAGGTGTACCGCGGGGCCGACGGCTCGGCCGGCGACGTGGGCCACATCTGCGTCGACCCGCAGGGCCCGCGCTGCACCTGCGGCAACTTCGGCTGCGTGGAGGCGATGGCCGCCGGCCCGGCCATCGCGCAGCAGGCCATGGAGGCGGCGCAGTCGGGCGAGAGCCCGATGCTCGCCGCGCTGCTCGACGAGCGCGGCACCCTGACCCCGGCCGACGTGGCGCAGGCGAGCCGGGCGGGGGATGCCGCGGCCAACGCCATCGTGCAGCGCGCCGGTGCGCACATCGGGCAGATGCTCGCGTCCATCGTCAACTTCTTCAACCCGTCGCACGTGTTCATCGGCGGCGGCGTCACGCGCATCGGGCCGCTCTTCCTCGCCTCGCTGCGGCAGAGCGTGTACCACCGGTCGCTGGCACTGTCGACGCGGCACCTGGAGATCGCGTATTCGCCGCTCGGCGACCGCGCCGGCGTGGTCGGTGCGGGCGTGCTGGCCATGCACGAGACGCTCGAGTCCCGCGGAGCGATGCCATGAGCGTCGCGGTCGAGTTCAACGAGGTGCGCAAGGCCTTCGGCCCAGTGCAGGTGCTGCACGGCGTGAGCTTTGCGCTCGCCCCGGGCCGCGTGGTGGGGCTGCTGGGCGAAAACGGCGCGGGCAAGTCGACGCTCATGAAGATCCTCGCCGGCTACGAAGGCCTGACCGGCGGCGAGCTGCGCATCAACGGCGCGGCCGTGCGCTTCAGCGGCCCGCGCGAGGCCGAGGCGGCGGGCATCGTGCTGATCCACCAGGAGTTCAACCTCGCCGAAGACCTGACGATCGCGCAGAACATCTTCCTCGGCCACGAGCGCCGACGCGGCCTCTGGCTCGACGACGCCTCGATGCGCGACGAGGCCGCCCGCGTGCTGCAGCAGGTGGGCCTGCGCGCCCACCCCGACACCCCGGTGCGACAGCTCATCGTGGCCGAGAAGCAGCTCGTGGAGATCGCGCGTGCGCTCTCGCGCAAGGCGAAGCTCCTCATCATGGACGAGCCCACCGCCACGCTCACGCCCGGCGAGACGGAGCGGCTCTTCGCGCTGATGGCGCAGCTCAAGGGCGAGGGCGTGACCATCCTCTACATCTCGCACAAGCTCGACGAGGTGGAGCGCGTGACCGACGAGGTGGTGGTGATGCGCGACGGCCGCTTCGTCGCGCGCCAGCCCACGCGCGGGCTCACGCGCCAGCAGATGGCGCAGCTCATGGTGGGCCGCGAGCTGGCCGATCTCTATCCGCCCAAGGACCCGGCACCGCAGGGCGCCCGGCCGCGCCTCGAGGTGCGGCGGTTCAGCGTGCCCGGCTGGGCGGAAGACATCCACTTCGAGGTGCATCCCGGCGAGATTCTCGGCTTCGCCGGCCTCGTGGGCGCGGGCCGCACCGAGCTGTTCGAAGGGCTGCTCGGCCTGCGGCCCTGCCGCGGCGAGGTGCGGATCGACGGCGAGCCGGTGCGCATCCGCAGCCCGCGCGACGCGGCGAACCTCGGCCTCACCTACCTGAGCGAAGACCGCAAGGGCAAGGGCCTGCACGTGCGCTTCGGCCTGCGCGAGAACCTCACGCTGATGACGCTGCCCCGGTACGCGCGCCCCTGGCTCAAGCCGGCCGACGAAGCCGCGGCGCTGAAGGCCGCGGTGCTCGACTTCGGCATCCGCACCGGCTCGCTCGACGTGCCGGCCTCGTCGCTCTCGGGCGGCAACCAGCAGAAGCTCGCGCTGGCCAAGGTGCTGCACCCCGGGCCGCGCGTGGTGGTGCTCGACGAGCCCACGCGCGGTGTCGACGTGGGCGCCAAGCGCGACATCTATTTCCTGGTGCAGCGCCTCGCGCGCGAGGGCCGCGCCGTGATCGTGGTCTCGTCCGAGCTGATGGAGCTCATCGGCCTGTGCCACCGCGTGGTCGTCATGCGCGCCGGCCGCCAGCAGGCCACGCTGGACGCGACCCACCTGACCGAAGAGGAGCTCATCGCCCATGCCACCGGAACGCACTGACACCGCCGCCACCGGCACCACACCGCGTGCCGCGTGGTCCCACCGCCTGCACGGCCTCGGCCCCGTGCTGGGCCTGGTGCTGCTGTGCATCGCCGGCACCTGGCTCAATCCCGACTTCGCGACGCTCGACAACGCGATGAACCTGCTCACCCGCACCGCCTTCATCGGGATCATCGCGGTGGGCATGTGCTTCGTGATCATCTCGGGCGGCATCGACCTCTCGGTGGGCTCCATGGCCGCCCTCATCGCCGGCTGCGTGATCCTCTTCATGAACGTGGCAGCCCCCACCGTGGGCTCGCCGGTGCTGGTGGTGGCGCTGGGCATGGGCTTCGCGGTGCTGCTGGGCGCGGCCTTCGGCCTTGCGCACGGTCTCCTCATCACCAAGGGCCGCATCGAGCCCTTCATCGTGACGCTGGGCACGCT
>DASWSY010000494.1:0-2628 GCA_036402415.1 Rhizobacter sp.
AAGCCCCCGCGCTGCCGGCTGCACGCGCCGCACTCGATGCCGCCGCCGATCTGCCGGCCGACGAGCGCGAGCAGCGCCACCTCGCCGCCGCCCGCGCGCTGTGCGAGGGCCGCTGGCGCGACGCCGCGCTGCAGCTCGAAGACCTGAGCCTGCGCCACCCGCGCGACACGCTGGCGCTGCAGGTCGGCCACCAGCTCGACTTCTTCCGCGGCGACAGCCGCATGCTGCGCGACCGCATCGCGCGCGCCCTGCCCGCCTGGGATGCCGCCGTGCCCGGCTGGCACGCCGTGCTGGGCATGCACGCCTTCGGGCTGGAGGAGTGCGGCCAGTACGTCGAGGCCGAGCGCCAGGGCCGGCGCAGCGTGGAGCTGGAGCCACACGACAGCTGGGGCTGGCACGCCGTGGCCCACGTGCACGAGATGCGCCACGACCCGCGCGCCGGCATCGCCTGGCTGCAGACCACGAGTGACACCTGGTCGGAGGGCAGCTTCCTGGCCACGCACAACTGGTGGCACCTCGCCCTCTTCCACCTGGAGCTCGACGACCACGCCGAGGTGCTGCGCCTGTACGACCGCGCCATCGGCGGCACCGGTTCGGGCGTGGTGCTCGACCTGGTCGACGCGAGCGCCATGCTGTGGCGCCTGCAGCTTCGCGGCGTGGACGTGGGCGCGCGCTGGCAGCCGCTGGCCGAACGCTGGCTGCCGCACGCCGCGAGTGGCAACTACGCCTTCAACGACCTGCACGCGATGATCGCGTTCACCGGCGCCGGCATGGCGAGCGCGCAAGCGCAGGTGCTGGAGGCGCAGCGCGCCGCGATGCACGGCGAGGGCGACAACGCGATGTTCACACGCGAGGTGGGCGGCCCGGCCACGCGGGCGGTGCTCGCGTTCGCGCAGGGCGACCACGCGCAGGCGGCGGCGCTGCTGCGCGGCATCCGCTCGCAGGCGCACCGTTTTGGCGGCAGCCACGCGCAGCGCGACCTGATCGACCTCACGCTCATCGAGGCGGCGCTGCGCAGCGGCGACGTGCCGCTGGCGCGCGGCCTGGCCCACGAGCGCCTGGCGCAGCGACCGCGCAGCGCGTGGGCGCAGCGCCTCGGGCAGCGCGCGCAGGCGCTGCGGGCGAGCTGAGCGGCGGTGGCGGTGGGCGGGGAATCCGCACACCGACCACGGCTGTTCGACCCGGACCACACTCGCGGCATGACAAGCCTCGCCCTGCCCCCTTCGCGCCCCTGGACGGGCCTTCTCGCCTGGCTCGCCCTGAGCGTGGCGGTGGCCGCGGCCGGCGGCATCGCCTCGGCCGACGCCGGTGCGTTCTACGGCCGGCTCGTGCAGCCCGGCTGGGCGCCGCCGGCCAGCCTCTTCGGCCCGGTGTGGACGGTGCTCTACGCCGCGATGGCGGTGGCCGCGTGGCTCGTGTGGCGCAGCCCGCCCACGGCCGCGCGCCGCACGGCGCTCGTGCTCTACGTCGCGCAGCTCGTGCCCAACACGCTGTGGAGCTGGCTCTTCTTCGCGTGGCAGCAGGGCGGGCTCGCCATGGCCGACATCGTGCTGCTGTGGCTGCTCATCGTGGCGACGATCACCGCCTTCTGGCGCGTGAGCCGCGGCGCCGCGCTGCTGCTCCTGCCCTACCTCGCGTGGGTGAGCTTCGCGTCGGCGCTCAATTTCTGGCTGTGGCGCCACAACCCGGCGCTGCTGGGCTGAAACGGCCGGGGCTGCGATCATTGCGGCCAGCCGCCATGAACGCCGTTCCCCACATCTTCGACAGCCCGCTCGACGCCGCCGAGTTCAAGCGCACGGCCCGCCCGGGCGTCGAGCTGTACCGGGCGCACATCGTGCGACACGCGTTCGACCCCCACCTGCACGAAGCCTTCGGCCTCGGGGTGATCGACGCGGGCGTGGAACGCTTTCGCTACCGCGGTGCCGAACACCTGGCCGCGCCCGGCACGCTGGTGCTGATGAACCCTGGCGAGCTGCACACCGGCCGCGCCGAGACCGCGCAGGGCTGGCGCTACCGCATGGTCTACCTCGACGAAGCGCTGGTCGAGGCGGTGACGGGCGAACGCTGGTGCTTCGCCGAGGCCACCGCGCGCGACGCGGCCGGTGCCCAGCGCGTGAGCACCCTGCTGGCCGAGCTGTGGCGCTCGCCCGATGCGCTGGCGGGCGACGGCGCGCTGGCCGGGCTGCTGGACGTGCTGCGCCCGCATGCCCAGGTGGCGCGGCCGCGGCAGGAGCGTGTGGGCGCGAACGATGGCGCGCTCGCCCGCAGCCTCACGCTGATGCACGACGACTACGCGAGCGAGCTCACGCTGGAGCGCCTGGCCGCCGAGGCCGGGCTGAGCCCCTTCCACTTCCTGCGGCGCTTCAAGCAGCGCTACCACGTCACGCCGCACCAGATGCTGATGGCGGTGCGGCTCGCGCGCGCCAAGCAGCAGCTCGCCGCCGGCACCCGCCCGGCCGAGGTGGCCGCGGCCGTGGGCCTGGCCGACCAGGCGCACCTCACGCGGCGCTTCGCGCGCATGCACGGCGTCACGCCGGCGCGCTACCAGGCGCAGGTCCGCGCCTGACGCGGGCCGAGCGCAATTTCAGACAAGACGGGGCCGCCGCGGCTCGCCGACACTCGCCGGAT
>DASWSY010000495.1:0-1732 GCA_036402415.1 Rhizobacter sp.
AGCATCATCAGCCCGCCCGCCACGCCGAGCCAGTAGCCCACGTCGTCGCCGGCCTTGAAGTAGCCGCGCCGGCTGATGGCCCAGGCCAGCAGCACCAGCACGGCGAGCGCGGCGTAAAGCAGCCCGTCGCCAAGGGCGGAGCTGGATCGGGGCGCGTTCGAGAGGGCCGCATCGCGGCGATCGGGAACGGCGCTCATGGGGACTCGTGGCTGGCAGACATCGGCTGGCTAGAGTGAAGAACGCAGGCTAGAGAGCTTTCCTTAAGGCCCGCTGAACTGCCGTCCCAAGCTGTAACCGCTCTTTTCCGAAGCCGGGTACGATGACCCACACTCCTGGAGCCCGTGATGAACAAAGACCTGCTGCAACCTTCGGCCACGATCACGGCGGCTCTGATCACCAACCCATCGCCCGGGGTGACGCGCTCCAAGCTGGCCGATGTGGCAGCGCTCTTCGCGTCGGTCTACCTGGAGCTGGAGAAGGCCCAGGCCATCGTCGACAAGGCACGCGAACAGCCGGCCAAGCCGCCGGCCTCGCTGCTGTAGCAGCGCCCTCACCGGCGTGCATCTGGCGCCTTGAAGCAGTACGTCGTCGCCGTTCGCGCGCTGTGCGAGTTCACCGCCAAGGCGGGCGATCTCGACCTGCGCTTCACGCCCGCGCCCACCGCGCTCGAAGGCCAGGCCGGCCACGCCACGGTGGCCGCGCGGCGCCAACGTGCGGGTTATGAGTCCGAAGTCAGCGTGAGCGGCTCGTACCAAGTCCTCACCGTGAGGGGCCGCGCCGACGGCTACGACCGCCACACCCACACCCTGGAGGAAGTGAAGACCTTCCGCGGCGACCTCGCGCGGCAGCCGGCCAACCACCGTGCGCTGCACCTGGCGCAGGCCAAGGTGTACGGGTGGCTCATGTGCGAGCAGGAGCAGCTCGACGAGATGAACATCTCGCTCGTCTACTTCGACATCGTCACGCAACGCGAGACCGTCTTCACCGAGACCTTCAGCGCCGACATGCTGCGTGCGCACTTCGAGCAGCAGTGCGAGCGCTTTCTCGCCTGGGCCGAACAGGAGCTGGCGCACCGCACGCGGCGCGACGCGGCGCTCGCCTCGCTGCCCTTCCCGCATGCGCAGTTCCGCACCGGGCAGCGTGAGCTGGCCGAGGCGGTGTACCGCGCCACGGTGCAAGGGCGCGTGCTGCTCGCGCAGGCGCCCACCGGCATCGGCAAGACGGTGGGCACGCTCTACCCCATGCTCAAGGCGATGCCGGGGCAGCAGCTCGACCAGGTGTTCTTCCTCACCGCCAAGGGCTCGGGCCGGCAGCTCGCCCTCGAAGCGTCTGAGCGTGTGCAGGCCGGGAAACCGCTGCTGCGCACGCTCGAACTCGTGGCGCGCGACAAGGCCTGCGAACACCCCGAACTCGCCTGCCACGGCGACTCCTGCCCACTCGCCAAAGGCTTCTACGACCGCCTCGCCGCCGCCCGCGCCGAGGCGCTCACGCGGCCGATGCTCGACAAGGCCAGCGTGCGCGAAGTGGCGCTCGCCCACCAGGTCTGCCCCTACTACCTGAGCCAGGAACTCGCCCGTTGGGCCGACGTGATCGTGGGCGACTACAACTACTGGCTCGACCTCGGCGGCCTGCTGATGGGCCTCACGCTCGCGCGAGGCAGCCGTGTGGCGGTGCTCGTCGACGAGGCGCACAACCTCCTGGAGCGTGGCCGCATGATGTACAGCGCCGACCT
>DASWSY010000496.1:0-6371 GCA_036402415.1 Rhizobacter sp.
AAGGTGACGATGAGCACCTCGCTCGTCTCGCGCCAAGAGAGGATGGACAGCTCCTTGAGTTCCGCGTCACGCTGGCGTGGGTCGCCGAGTTCGCTGCTCAAGGCCGCCGACCACTCTTCGAGGCCGGCGTTGCCGCTCGAGAATTGCGGCGAATAGAAGGCCAGCAGCCGTGCCATGTCGCCGCGCGCGCGCGCCTGCCGCCATTGTTCGACCATGGCGCGCGCCGCGTGGCGTTCGCGGTCGGCCTGGCCTTGCGTGAGCCACTCGATCCGCGGCGTGATGACGACCGGTGTGCGCCGGGGCGCAACCTCGCGCAGCAGCCGCATCAGGTCGTCATTCGCCAGCACCACGCAGCCGTCGATGCTCTGGGCCGTGCTGGCGTAGTTCTCGGGCGGCACGCCGTGCAGCCAGATGCCGCCGCCGGTCTTGCCGCGCCGGCGGTCGTACTCGTTCGGGTAGTTGAGCGTGAGGGCGCCCGGGCCATAGAACTCCTTGAGCTGGCGGCCTTCGAGGCGGCTGGTGACGAAGTAGACGCCGAGCGGGGTGCGCTGGTCGCCTTCTTCCTTCTTGTCGATGCCGAGCCGGCCGAGCGACACGTAGTGGTCGGCGACGAGGCGCAGGCCCTTGGCGTCGTTCTCGAACAGATAGAGGCGCGAGCGGCTGGCGTCGACCGCGATGGCATGGCGGGTGCTGCTCGGCAGCTCGACGAACTGGCGTGGCACCGCGTACGCCGGCGGGCGCTCCGTGATGGCCGCCAGTCGCGCGGTCGCTTCCCGTCGCAACTGGGCCCAGTTCGTGGCGGCGGATGCTGACAGCTCGGCCGGCGCCACGTCCAGGGCGCCGAGCTTGCCCCGACGTGTGAGCAGCAGATCGCCGTAGACGAGCTGGGCGAGCTGGAAGTTGGGCACGTCGCGCGCCAGCGTTTCGGCGTTCGCCAGCGCCTGGCGGGTATCGCCGGCGCGAATCAGCCGGTAGACCTCGATCAGCCGGGCTTCCGGTGAAGCCGCCGGCGCCGCCTTGGCGGATGCCGCGGGCACAGCAGCCGACAGCAGCAGCATGCACACCAGCACCGCGGCCGCGCCGAACCCGCTCATGCGCGCATGCCCTGTGGCGCGGGCCAGTCCGGGCAGGCTCACGAGCCGGTGCTTTCCTTCTGGATCAGCCAGCGGCCCGACACCTTCACCAGCTCCAGCGTCTTGCGGCTGGAGACCTTCAATGCATCGGCGCTGTACTGCTGGCGGAACTGCACGACGACCTTGTCGCCCTGCACGCGGGTGTCGATGTCGCTGAGCGCCACCGTGATGCGGCGCTTGCCTTCGATGCGCAAGCGACGTTCTTCTTCCCAGGCCTTGCGGCTCTTGCCGCCATTGAACGAAGGCGTGTAGGCGGCGAGGTAAGCGGGGACGTCCTTGCGGCTCCAGGCGTTTGCCCAGGCCTCGACCGCGGCGCGAGCCTCCTGTTCGGCGTTGCCTGATGGCGGCGGTGCGGCCGGTGCGGCAGCCGGGGCGGCCGGCGTGGGGCTTGCCTTGGCGGTGGCCGTCACGGCCGGTGCAGGCGTTGCCGCGGGTGCGGCCGCCTTGACGGACGGCGCGGGCTTGGCGCTCGCCACGGCGAGCCCTGCGCTCTTCGGGGTGAACAGGTCGCGGATCATGGCCAGCTTGGGCGCGACCTTCGCCGTGTTGCCGCCGTCCATCTGCAGCGCCTTGGCATAAGCCTGGCTCGCGAGCTTGGCGTAGACGTCGCCCAGGTTCTCGTAGGCGGTGGTGTAGCTCGGGTTGGTGCGGATGGCCGACTCGAGCGCACGCCTGGCCTGGTCGTACTGGCCCTGCTTGCTGTAGAGCACCGCGAGGTTGTTGTAGGGCTCGGGAAGCTCGGGGAAATCTTCGGTGAGCTTGACGAAGATCGCGGTCGCTTCGACGCTCTTGCCCTGTTCGGCCACCGCCAGGCCCTTGAGGAAACGCATGCGCGCGTCGCGCGGGTTGGCCGCAAGGAACTGGTCGGCCTTGTACACGGCTTCGGCCCACTGTCCGGCGTTCAGCAGTCGGTCGACGTCGGCGTGGTCGTCGGCCCATGCGGCGTTGGCGAACGCCAGCGCAGCCACCACGGCGAGCTTCAGAAGCGGAGAAGGGATACGAGCCATCGACGTCGTGAGGGAGTGGGTTGCCGGCGCTGCAGCGTGGAGCATCAGAGGGCTCTGCGAGCCGCTGCGCAAGGCGGAGAAGCGGCGGATCCGGCCGCGAGAAGCAGGGCGAAGCCCCGCCGCTATACTCCCAAAATTGTATCGCAGGCCCCCTGGCCGACAGCCCTTCGACAACCCCAGCGCCAGCGCTTCCGCGACCTGAAGCCGGCCCGTTGAACCCCTTCAGCGTCGGGCGCCTTCCAGTTTCCAGTTCATCCGATGACCTTGCGCATCTTCAACACCTTGACCCGCCAGACCGAGGTGTTCGCTCCCATCGAGCCCAAGCATGTGCGCATGTATGTCTGCGGCATGACGATCTACGACCTGTGCCACGTGGGCCACGCGCGGTTCATGATGGCCTTCGACGTGGTGGCGCGCTGGCTGCGGGCCTCTGGCTATCGCGTCACCTACGTGCGCAACATCACCGACATCGACGACAAGATCATCAAGCGGGCGCTGGAGCGCAACATCCCGATCCGTCAGCTCACCGCCGAGATGACGCAGGCGATGCACGAAGACGTGGCGGCGCTGGGCATCGAGCCGCCCACCCACGAGCCGCGCGCCACCGACTACGTGCCGCAGATGCTCGACATGATCGGCACGCTCGAGCGCAAGGGCCTGGCCTATCGCGCGCCCAACGGCGACGTGAACTACTCGGTGCGCAAGTTCGAGGGCTACGGCAAGCTGTCCGGCAAGTCGCTCGATCAGCTCCGCGCCGGCGAGCGCGTGGCCGTGCTGGACGGGAAGGACGATCCGCTCGACTTCGTGCTGTGGAAGTCGGCCAAGCCGACCGAACCCGATGACGCCAAGTGGGACAGCGCCTACGGCCCGGGCCGGCCCGGCTGGCACATCGAGTGTTCGGCGATGAGCTGCGCGCTGCTCGGCGAGCAGTTCGACATCCACGGCGGCGGCGCCGACCTGCAGTTCCCGCACCACGAGAACGAGATCGCGCAGAGCGAGGGTGCGAGCGGCAAGCGCTTCGTCAACCTGTGGATGCACAACGGCTTCCTGAACGTGGTCAACGAGCAGGGCGAAGGCGAGAAGATGTCGAAGTCGCTCGGCAACTTCTTCACCATCCGCGACGTGCTCAAGCACTACGACGGCGAGACGCTGCGCTTCTTCATGCTGCGCACGCACTACCGCAGCCCGCTGAACTTCGGTGATGCGAATCTGCAGGATGCACGCAACGGTCTGCGCAGGCTCTACACCGCCTTGCTCGATCTCGACTTGCCGGCCGCAGCGGTCGATTGGGCACAGCCCCAGGCGGCACGCTTTCGCGATGCGATGAACGACGACTTCGCCACGCCGGAAGCGGTGGCCGTGCTCTTCGAGCTGGCCGGCGACGTGAACCGCACCCGCTCGCCCGCACAGGGCGCGTTGCTCAAGGGGCTGGCCGGCACGCTCGGACTGCTGCAGCAGAACCCGCGCGCCTATCTGCAAGGTGGCGCCGAGGTGGACGAGGCGGCGATCCAGGCGAGGATCGAAGCCCGTGCAGCCGCCAAGAAGGCGCGCGATTTCGCCCTCGCCGACCAGATCCGCCAGGAGCTGCTGGCGCAAGGCATCGTGCTGCAGGACTCGCCGCAGGGCACCACCTGGACCAAGGCCTGATCCAGTGCGTACCGTCACGCCCGACTATTGGGACGAGGCCTGCAAGCACCTCGCCAAGCGCGACCGCGTGATGCGAAAGCTCATCCCCCAGTGCGGTGAAGGGCAGCTCCAGAGCCGCGGCGATGCGTTCACGACGCTGGCCCGCTCCATCGTCGGCCAGCAGATCTCGGTCAAGGCCGCGCAGGCGGTGTGGGATCGTTTCGTGGCCCTGATCGACGGGGCGCCCACGCGCGTGCTGCCGGCCGCCGTGGCGCAGATCGAGGCCGCGGTGCTGCGCAGCGCCGGCCTGTCGGCCCGCAAGGTCGACTACCTGCTCGACCTGGCCCAGCACTTCGAGTCGGGCAAGGTCCATGTGCGCCAGTGGCAGCAGATGGACGACGAGGCCATCATCGACGAGCTGGTGGCCATCCGCGGCATCGGCCGCTGGACGGCCGAGATGTTCCTCATCTTCCACCTCATGCGGCCCAATGTGCTGCCGCTCGACGACGTCGGGCTGATCAAGGGCATCAGCATCAACTACTTCAGCGGCGAGCCGGTTTCCAGGGCCGAAGCGCGTGAAGTCGGAGACGCCTGGGCCCCTTTTCGCTCGGTGGCCACGTGGTACATTTGGCGCAGCCTCGACCCCCTGCCTGTGGCTTACTGAGACAACTGTCTCGCCCCACGCAAAACGCGCGCCCTGCGCGTCAACACACCGGGATCCGCACGGATGAGCAAACGACACTTCCTCGAGTTCGAGCAGCCCATTGCCGAGCTTGAAACCAAGATCGAAGAGCTGCGCTACGTACAAAGCGAATCGGCCGTCGACATCTCCGAAGAGATCGACCGCCTCGGCAAGAAAAGCCAGCAGCTCATCAAGGACATCTATTCCAACCTGACCCCGTGGCAGGTCACGCAGATCTCGCGGCACACGCAGCGACCGTATGCGATGGACTACATCAACGAGGTCTTCACCGACTTCCAGGAGCTGCGCGGCGACCGTCACTTCGCCGACGACCAGTCCATCGTCGGCGGCCTCGCACGCTTCAACGGCCAGGCCTGCATGGTGATCGGCCACCAGAAGGGCCGCGACACCAAGGAGCGCGCGATGCGCAACTTCGGCATGTCGCGCCCCGAGGGCTACCGCAAGGCGCTGCGCCTCATGAAGCTGGCCGAGAAGTTCGGCTTGCCGGTCTTCACCTTCGTCGACACGCCCGGCGCTTACCCGGGCATTGGCGCCGAAGAGCGTGGCCAGTCTGAAGCCATCGGCCGCAACATCTTCGAGATGGCCCAGCTCGAGGTGCCCATCATCGTGACGATCATCGGCGAGGGCGGATCGGGCGGCGCGCTGGCCATCAGCGTGGGCGACCAGGTGCTGATGCTGCAGTACGCGGTGTACTCGGTGATCTCGCCCGAGGGCTGTGCCTCGATTCTCTGGAAGACCGCGGAACGTGCGTCCGACGCGGCCGAGGCGCTGGGCATCACCGCGCACCGGCTCAAGGCGCTCGGCCTGGTCGACAAGATCGTCAACGAGCCCGTGGGCGGCGCTCACCGCGATCCGAAGCAGATGTGCGCCTTCCTCAAGCGCGCGCTGAACGACGCGCTGCGCCAGGTCGTCGACCTCAAGCCCAAGGAATTGCTGCAGCGGCGCTACGAGCGCCTGCAGTCCTATGGCCGCTTCACGGACACCAGCGACCGCTGAGCCGATCCATCGCATCGCGGTCGCCTACAGCGCCGGCCGCGATTCCACCGCCCTGCTGCATGCCACCGCCTCTGCGGCCGTGGGGCAGGGCGTCGAAGTCCTCGCCCTTCACGTTCACCACGGCCTGAGCGACCAAGCCGACGGCTGGCTCGAGCACGCTGAGCACCAGTGCGCCCGATGGGCAAAGCGCGGCTTGCCCGTGCGCCTTTGCGTGCGGCGCCTGGCCGATCGACCCCGGGACGGTGAGAGCGTCGAGGCCTGGGCGCGCCGCGAGCGCTATCGGGCATTGCGCGAGATGGCCCTGCAAGAGGGCGCCACGCTGGTGCTGCTGGCCCACCACCAGCGCGACCAGGCCGAGACCCTGCTGCTGCAGGCGCTGCGCGGGGCCGGTGTCGCGGGCCTGGCCGGCATGCCAGCGGCTGCGATGCGCGACGGCATCCGCTGGGAACGGCCCTGGCTGCAGCAGCCGCGATCGGCGATCGAGGCCTACGTGCGGCAGCACCGCCTGCGCTTCGTCGACGACGACAGCAACGACCAGCCCCGGTTCGCCCGCAACCGCCTGCGGCTGGAGGTGTGGCCCGCGCTGGTGGCGGCATTTCCGCATGCCGAGGCGAGCCTCGCCGACGCGGCGGCCTGGGCGGCACAAGCAAGCGAGGCGCTTGCGGAGCTGGCGACGATCGATCTGCAGACGGTGGCCGACGCCCGGGGCCTGAACCTCGCGGCCTGGCAGGCGCTGAGCGCGCCGCGCCGGGTCAACGTCCTGCGCGCGTGGCTCCTGCGCGAGGGTGGGGCATTGCCCAGCTCGACGCTCCTGCTGCGTCTGCAGGCCGAGTTGCCGGGCCGGGGCGAGGGCCGCTGGGAATGGCCGCAGGGCGACTTGCGCCGGCACCGGGGGCGCCTGATCCA
>DASWSY010000497.1:0-6528 GCA_036402415.1 Rhizobacter sp.
AGCTTCGGCAGGGTCAGCAGACCGGTGAGGCCGCTCACCAGCATCTGCAGCACCTGCTCCTGGGCGATGCACGCTCGCGTGCCATCGCCGAACAGGAAGTAGGTGTCTGCGACGATGGAACGATCTGATGCGGTGCGCTCGGGGTCGAACTTGCCCGCGTTGCGAACGTGTGCCGGGTCGAACATCGCTGCGGCGGCCAGCACCGCCACCGAATCGCCTGCGGCCACCGACAGCCGCCGCCCCCGGCTCAGCGGGATCTCGGTGTCGCGCACGCACTCGCGGGGCAGCACCGGAAACGGCGGGTGGAAGCGCAGCAGTTCGATCACATGGGCGCGCAGCGTCGTGCGGTAGGCCGCGTCGGACCAGGCGGCATCACCCAGTCTCTGCGTCTGCCGGCGCAGGCTGCGGTGGAGCAGGGGCCGCTTCAGCAGTTCCTGCACCACCAGCGCCAGTGCCTGCACCGAGGCGGGGTGGGCCACCCACAGCAGGCCGACGGCGTTGCGCCGCACCTCCGGCTCCGAGATGCCGGGACGGGCCCGAGCCCAGCTCGCGCGAATCTCGGGCAGGCACAGTTCGACGCGTTGCCGCACGGCCTTGCTGCTTTCCTTTGCGCGCCGCTGCACTTCAGCCGGCGCACTGGCCCCACCGAACAGGTTCGCCCCCAGGTGCCGCAGTTCGGCGAAGAAGGCGAGGTTCTGGTTGCTCTGCGACATCTGCTGCGGAGCGCCCAGGCAGGTGGGCAGCCTCGAGCCCGCCCTGCCGAAAGCCGCCCGGTGGGCGGCCCACACGATCCAGACGCCGTAGTCGTGGATCAGATCGAAGCGGCGTGGGTGGCGCGCCTGCAGCCGCGCGAGGATGTCGCGCGCAGCCAAGGCGCTGCGCCGTGCATACCGCTGCGGATCGGGCAGCACGGCTTCGAGCAACTCGCGGTCCCAGGCCTGGGCGGGCGACGTGGTCATGCCCAGCGTGAATTCGCCGGCGACCAGGGCCGGCGCATGGGCGGCGTGCGAAAAATCGGTGCTGCGGCGAAACACCTGCGCGGCCATCGGGCAGGTGGTGGCGACGGGTAGGTTTTCGGAGAGCAGATTGCTTCTCGATATCCAGCGGCCCAGCGCTCGCAGCACGGCCGGCCGGTGGACCATCAGGCAGGTGAACCAGTAGCGGGCACGTCGGACGATGTTGAGATCAGCCATGGCGCCTGTCATCGCTGCAGGGTGGGGCGGATCCTGCGTCCAGGGTCGCAAGGCCTTGTTCGCAGGCCGTGGCGGCGGGCGCCATGTGGGCCAGGCGTGCCCACGTCAGGGCCAGTTGAAAGTGTTCGCGTGCCGCGTGCGGCAGATCGCTGCGCCGCTCACACTCGGCCAGCCAGATCAAGGCATCGATCTCGTGCCCGCGCTGCTCGAACAGCGCCGCGGAGCTGCGCGCCCGTTCGGCAGCGGCCACGGCTTCGGGCCATCGTCCGAGCGCGGCGAGGATCACGCTCATGTTCTTGGGAAAGTAGTACTCGTTGTAGCGCCCGCCCTTGAGATGAAGCTGCTGCTCGGTGGCAGCTTCGAGCCGCAGCAGAGCCTCTTCTGCGCGGCCGCAGCGGGCCATGCAGCCCGTGAGCATGGCGAGGATGGGGGGCGCCATCGTGATGAGGTCGTGCTTGCATGCAGACAGCGCCACGTCGAGCAGTTCAGCGGCCTGGCGGTAGCGCCCGGCACCGATCCAGATCTCGGCCTGCACGAAGTCCGTCAACATGCGCGAGAACGTGTGCGCCGTGCCGGCGAGTCCTGCATAGGCCGCATCGCAGATGCGCTGCGCGGCGTCGGGGTCGCCGAGTCGCCAGGCGGAATCGGCGAGAAACGCCTGCACGTTGATCGACGGCATCACCGCCCAGCCGATCATCAACCGGCCGCTCTGAAGCTCCGGCTGGAAGGCCTGCTGCAGTCGGTGGCCGTCCGCCATGGCTTCGCTGTAGCGGCCCAACGCATGGTTGAGCATCATGCGCGACTGCAGCGCCCCCATCTGGATGCTGCGGCTCCCGAGCTCGACCCCGATCGCCTCGGCGCGAGACGCGGCCTGCAGCCCGGCCCGGTACTTGCCGCGTGTCCATTCGATGGTCGCGAGCTGCAGCAGCACCCCGGCGCGCCGCTTGTGGTCACCCAGCCGGGTGGTCAGCTCGTCGGCCACTTCGAGGTTGGCCGCGATCTCCACGATCTTGCCCTGAGGGAGCAGGGCGCCGAGGACTTCCATCCGCAAGGCGAGTTCGCGCGGCCAACGTTGCTTGTCGTCGAGTTGCTTCACCGCCTCCAGGCCCTGCTCGAACATGCGCCAGGCGTCTTCGTTGGCGGAACGTTCGACGAAGCGGCTCATGGCTCGCAGGGCATGGTCGGCGGCCTCCGGCCAGGCGCCGCCGTCGGCGGCGTGGCTGGCGAGCAGCCGGGCGTTTTCGTCGAGCAGCCCGGCGGCTGCCAGCCTTTCGTGCAAGGCACGGAAGGCCGCGTGGTGCAGCCTCCTGCGGTCGGGGCGGGTCAGGCGCGCATAGAGCGCCTCTTGCACCAGACCGTGCCGGAACTCGAAGCGTGGGTTGCCGGCGTGATCGACCTCGACCATCAGCCCCACGGCCTGCGCGGTGCGCAGCAGCTCGTGCGCTTGAGGAGGCGCCAGGCCGAGCATGGCCGCGATCAGCTCGGCAGGCACGGCGCCGCCCACCACCGCGGCCGACTCCACGACCGCCTTGCCCTCGGGCGGCAGTCGATCGACCTGGCTGTGAATCAACGCGGCCACGCGGGCAGGAACGCTCATCAGAGGCTCGGCCACCGTGCAGCGATAGGCCCCGGGCAACCCGACGAGCGAGCAGTTGTCGACCAGGCTGATGATCATCTGCTCCAGCAGGAAGGGGTTGCCGGTGGCACGCTCGACCAGCCCCTGCACCAGCGATTCGAGCGAGGCGTCGTTGCCGAGCAGTACCCGAGCCAGACGGGCGAGGTCGGCCTCGGGGAGCGGCCCCAGCAGGTACTCGCGTGACCACGGCGTGCCCAGCCATTCGTTGCGGAACTCCTGCCGGTACGTGGCGCACACCAGCACGGGCAGGTGCTCCAGCTTGCGCAGTGCCGATCCGAGCAGGCGCTGGCTGTCGGGGTCTGCGAGGTGGACGTCGTCGATCACGATCACCAGCGGGCCCGACTCGGTGCTGCTGGCGATGAGCCAGCGCAGCACCTGCGCGGTATGGCGCCGTCGCTCAGAAGGTGGCAGGGATCGCCAGTGGCCGTCAGGGCTGCCGAGGTTCAGCAGGTCGCTCACGGCGGCCCACGTCATCTCGGGGCCACCACGGCGTGCCGCCAGCGATTGGCGGGCGGTGGCCATCTGCTCGGCCTGCGTGGCCTCGGGACTCACGCCCAGCAACTGGCGCGCCAGCGCCTCGATGATGCTGAAGGGAATGTGCGTCGCATACGAGCGTGCCGCCACGCCGATGTCGTGGAAGCCCTGGTCGCGCAAGTCACGCACCAGGTCATGCACCACGCGAGACTTGCCGACGCCGGCCTCTCCGACGAACCCGACCGTGCGCAGGTGCCGCGCCTGCACGTCTTGCGCAATCGCGCGCAACTCGTCCCAGATGTCCTCACGGCCGAAGCGAGGGCTGAGATGGCGCTTGCGCAACAGTGGTGCGGCGGGCGACTGCTGGAAGGCGCTGTCCAGCGTGTAGGCGATCTCGCCTTCGAAGTCGCGCACGACGTCTGCGCTGCGCTGGCACTCGACCAGCGGCTCGATGAACTTCTTGGTCGATGCGCAGATGAGGGCGGTGCCTGCGCGGGCCGTGGATTCGAGCCGGCTGGCGAGGTGGACGTGCTTGCCCTGGACGCTGGGCAGCGCGGGGAAGTGTGCGTCCGGGCCGAGCAGGCATTCGCCGGAGCTGATGCCGACGCGAAAGCGCATCGGCGATTCACCGCCGCCCGAGCGCAGCAATGCCGCTGCGGCGAGGCAGGCCCGCATCGGATGGTCCTCCTGGGCCACGGGCCAGCCGAACACCGCGACCAGGCCATCGCCCCGCACCTGAAAGACCGTGCCGCCATAGGCCTCCACCGAGGCGCGAATCACCCAGGCGGCCTCGACCAGGTACGCCTGCGCAGCTTCAGGATCGTCGTCGTGGACGACTCGGGTGGTGGACTCGCACAGGTCCGCAAAGAACACCGAGACCTGCTTGCGCTCCCATCGCATGTTGCCGGCGTCTGCATCTGCCACGCGGAACCTCAGGCCACAGTGCTCGCATGCCTCCTGTGACGTAGAGATTCTTCGTCCGCAACGGATACAGATCTGCAAGGTCGCGCCCTCCAGGCCAGCTGCGTTTGTGCCACGCGTGCGCCGACACGGCATCCTACGTGCAGAGGAGGGCCCGTGACGACTGGCGGGCAGAATCGCGACACATTCGCGCGCGAGGGAGGCGGTGGCATGAATGCGGCAGCGCTCCAGAAACCGCCGGAATTCCGGCTTGGCCTGTGCCTGAACGGCGCGGTCTCCGGCGGGGCCTACCTCGCAGGCGCCGTGGACTTCATCGTGCAGGCGCTCGATGCCTTCGACGCGGCTCGAGCCAGCCAGCAGGCACCCGACCATGAGGTCGTGCTCGCATCCGTCGCCGGCGCGTCCTCGGGGGCCTTGACGTCGGCCGTGCTAGCGCTGGCGCTCAGGTCGCGCTTCCCGCATGTCGAGCCGGACACGTCCGACGCCGTGGCCCTCGCCAACCCGCTCTACGACAGCTGGGTCAACATGACGGACCTGGACAACCTGCTGGACACGCGTGACGCGAGCCGCGAGCCCCTGCAGTCGCTGCTGGACCCGAGCCGTGTGGAAGACGCGGCGCGAAAGGCGCTGCGATACGGTGGCCAGGTGCCCGCGCTGGTGCGACGCTGGGTCGCAGCCCCCTTGCGGGTGTCGTTCACCGTCACCAACCTCAAAGGCCGATCCCATGGCATCGCGGGCGTGCAGTTCACTGCGCATGCCGATGCGATGCGCTATGCCGTCTCGGGGCTGGGCGCGGCGCCGGGCGTGCCTGCGCGCGCGGGCGAGATCGACGTGTGCGATACCGGGTCGCCAGAAGACCGGGAGAGGGGCTGGGGCCGCGGTTTCGCGGCCGCCGCGTTGGCATCGGCCTCGTTTCCGGTGGCGCTTGCGCCGCGCACGATCGAGCGCCCGGGTGCCGCGCCGGACCGGCCGGACAAGTTCGCGGCCGTCGATGGCGGGGTCACCAACAACTCACCCTTCGACCTGGTACACGCCGATCTGCGCCACGGGCAGCAAGGGCAGAGGAACGATCGGGGCGGGTCCACCAGCGACCGGGCAGTCCTGATCGTCAGCGCGCTTCTCGACGAAGCCGCGCCCGGTCCGGAGCGTGCGGAGCGGCTCACGCTGCCGGCGGTGGCGGCGGCCGTGCTTCGCGCCGTGATGAACCAGGCCCGCTTCCGGCCTGACGAGACGGCCCTCGCATTGTCGCCCGACACCTACAGCCGCTTCCTGCTGGCGCCCGGCGTGGCCGATGCGCCCGACACGCCGCCGCGTCCCCGCATCGCCGGCGACTTTCTCGGGGGCTTCGGCGGCTACCTCAGCCGGGCATTCCGGCGCCACGACTTCCTGCTGGGGCGCCGCGATGCGCAGCTCTATCTCGGCCGGGTGCTCACGCTGCATGACGACAACCCGCTGTTTTCCAGGTGGAGTGGCCCCGAGCGCGAGGCCTTTGCCGTGCGGCAGCCAGACGGGCGTGTCGAGCTGCCCATCATCCCGCTGGTCGGGTCGCTCGACCCGCGTCGACGACCGTTGCCCGTGCCCCGTTTCCCGGCGGGCGCGGCCGATCTGAAGCAGATCGGCGTGGGCCTCGACCGCCGACTCGATTTCCTGGCGTCCCGCCTGGTGCGCCCTGGCTGGAGGCGCGCGCTGTGGCTGCTGGCATGGCGGCTTGGCGTGCGACGCGCGGTTCGGCGACACCTGCTTCAGGCGCTGGCCCAGGCGCTCGAAGCGCGTGGCCTTGCCTGAACGAGGGCGGGGGGCGCGTCAGCGCTTGTCGATCAGCGCGTCGTCTCGGCGAAGGTGCGGGCCGACGTGTCGGCCACCTGCTGGCCGGCGGCGACCACGCGGTTGCGGCCTGAGCGCTTGGCCTGGTAGAGCGCCGCATCGGCGGCTTCGACCACTGCCGCGGCCGTGCTCCCGTCGGCCGGAAAAGCGGCCACGCCGAACGACGCGGTCACCCTCACGGCGCTCGCGGCATCGCGGAAGCTCAGGCCCCGCACGCGTGCGCACAGCTCCTCGGCCTTTTGCACCGCGTCGTCGCGCGGGCACTCGGGGAGGATGAGGATGAACTCCTCGCCGCCGAGGCGGCACGCGATGTCGCTCGCCCGCACGGCACCCTGGAGGCACTGCCCGGTGCCCTTGAGCACGGCGTCGCCCGCCGCGTGGCCGTGGGTGTCGTTGACCTTCTTGAAGTGGTCGAGGTCGATCACCACCACGGAGAGCGGTGACTGGCTGCGCTGGGCGCGCAGCAGTTCGCGGGCCAGC
>DASWSY010000498.1:0-1875 GCA_036402415.1 Rhizobacter sp.
CGCCCGCCAGGCCGCGGCCGAGCGGGGCCTGGACGACGGGTACGTGATCACGCTCTCGCGTTCGCACATCGTGCCTTTCCTCACCTTCAGCCAGCGGCGCGACCTGCGCGAAGCGGCCTGGCGCGCGTGGGTGAGCCGCGGCGAGCACGACGGCCCGCACGACAACCGGCCCATCGCGCGCGAGATCCTCACGCTGCGCCAGGAGCAGGCCCGCCTGCACGGGCACGCGTGTTATGCCGACTACGTGCTGGCCGACACCATGGCCGGCACCCGCGCGGCAGTGAACGACCTGCTGCAGAAGGTGTGGGCGCCGGCCGCCGAGCGTGCTGCCGAAGAGCAGCGCGACCTCGCGGCGCTGGCCGCGTCGAACGGCGAGCCGGCGCAGATCGAGGCCTGGGACTGGCGCTACCACGCCGAGAAGCTGCGCCAGCAGCGCTTCGACGTGGACGAGGCGGCGGTCAAGCCCTACTTCCCGCTCGATCGCATCACCGAAGCGGCCTTCGACTGCGCGAGCCGCCTCTTCGGCCTGCGCTTCGTGCACCGCCCCGAGCTCGTGGCCTACCACCCCGACGTGAAGGTCTACGAGGTGCACCAAGGCCCGGGCGACGCGCTGGTCGGCCTCTTCCTGCATGACAACTTCGCGCGGCCCAGCAAGCGCAGCGGCGCGTGGATGTCGCTCTACCGCCAGCAGTCGCGTGCGGCCGACGGCAGCGCGGTGCTGCCCATCGTGGCCAACAACAACAACTTCGCCAAGGGCGCGCCGGGCGAGCCCACGCTCCTGAGCTTCGACGATGCGCGCACGCTCTTCCACGAGTTCGGCCATGGGCTGCACGGGCTGCTGTCGAACGTGGGCTACGAGCGCCTGTCGGGCACCAACGTGCTGCGCGATTTCGTGGAGCTGCCCTCGCAGCTCTTCGAGCACTGGCTGGGCGAGCGCGAGGTGCTGCGCCGGCATGCGCGGCACCACGCGACCGGCGAGCCCATCCCCGAGTCGCTGATCGACCGCATCACAGCCGCCAACCGTTTCAACCAGGGCTACGAGACGCTGCGCTACCTGGCCTCGGCGAGGGTCGACATGGCGATCCATTCGCGCACCGAGGCCGAGGCACCCGACGTGGTGGCCTTCGAGCGCGAGGTGGTCGAGCGCCTGGGGCTGCCGGCGGCGGTGGGCATGAACCACCGCCTGCCGCACTTCCTGCACCTCTTCGCGGGCGCGGGCTATGCGGCCGGCTACTACGTCTACCTGTGGGCCGAGGTGCTCGACGCCGACGGCTTCGATGCCTTCACCGAAGCCGGCGACCCCTTCGACCCGGCGGTTGCGCAGCGCCTGCGCGAACACATCTATTCGAGCGGCAACAGCCGCGAGCCGCGCGAGGCCTATCGCGCCTTCCGCGGGCGCGACCCGGCGGTCGAGCCGATGCTGCGCGAGCGCGGGCTGCTCGAAGGCCTGCTGGAAGACGTGCGCCCGGCCTGAGGGCCTGACGCCGTCCGTCAGCGCAGCGGCCCGCCCATGCGCTCGCGGCCCTGCGCATCGAGCACCACGACGCTGCGGTAGTCGCCGCGCGGCACCGAGATGATCACGCAGGGCTGCACCACCATCGCGGCGTACATGCGCCCCGGCTCGGGCGTGGCCCAGACGGTGTCGATGACGAGTCGGCCCGAGCCGTCGTCCAGGCGTGCGCCCAGCACCCCCAGGCGGTGGCCGGGGTTGGGCTGCTGGCCCATCGACAGGCGCAGCACCAGCGAGCGGTCGAAGTCGGCCGCCGGCACCGCCGGTGGCGTGCCGAGCGTGCGGGCCGCGATGGCCTGACGCAGGCCGGCGGCGTCGGCGATGCGGTCGACCGAGGCGCTGTCGGCGCCGCAGTGCGCGCCCAG
>DASWSY010000499.1:0-14026 GCA_036402415.1 Rhizobacter sp.
GTGGAAGGCTTGCGCACGAACTCGATCACCTGCGAGGGCTGGGCGAGCGACTGCACCGCGCGCAGGTCGTGGGCGGCACGGCGGCCCCATTCGAAGGCCTGCTGGTTGCGTTCGACCTGCACGCCGTTGAGCTCCATCGCACGCATCAGCGCGGCGTGCGAGAGGGGCACCTGGCCCTTCTGCCATGCGTAGCCCAGCATCATCGGGTTGGTGTAGAGCGAGTCGCCGCACAGCGCGACCGCGAGCTGCTCGGCGTCGAAGGCGCCGAACTTGTCGCGGCCCGTTGCGGCCATCAGCGCCGCTTCGCAGCTTGCGCCGGGGAACTGCCAGTCGGGGTTGTGGACGAAGGCCGCGGTCGGCGAGCCGTGGGTGTTGAGCGCGACGAAGGTGCGGCCTTCGCGCACGACGGCAAGCGTCGCCTTGTTGGCGCCGACGATCGGGTCGCAGGCGAGCACCAGGTCGGCCTCGGCGGTGCCGACCTTGGTGGTGTAGATGGCGTCCATCGAGTCTGCGATCTGGATGTGGCTCCAGGTGCTGCCGCCCTTCTGCGCGAGGCCGGCGGCGTCCTGCGTGACGATGCCCTTGCCTTCGAGGTGTGCGGCCATGCCGAGCAACTGGCCGATGGTGATGACGCCGGTGCCGCCGACGCCGGCGACCACGATGCCGAAGGCGTGGCGCGTGTCGGGCAGGGCCGGCTCGGGCACGGCGATCTTCGACGGGTCGGGCCGCGAGGCCTCGGCCTTCTTCGCCGTCTTCAACTGCCCGCCCTGCACGGTGACGAAGCTCGGGCAGAAGCCCTTCACGCAGGAGTAGTCCTTGTTGCAGGTGTTCTGGTTGATGCGGCGCTTGCGGCCGAACTCGGTCTCGACCGGCTCCACGCTCAGGCAGTTGCTCTGCACCGAACAGTCGCCGCAGCCTTCGCACACGAGTTCGTTGATGACGACGCGGGTGTCGGCGTCGGCCATCGTGCCGCGCTTGCGGCGGCGGCGTTTCTCGGTCGCACAGGTCTGGTCGTAGATGATGGCCGTCACACCCTTGACCTCGCGGTACTCTCGCTGCAGGCGGTCGAGTTCGTCGCGGTGCAGGACCTGCACGCCGGGCGACAGCGCCACGCCGTCGTACTTGCCGGGGTCGTCGCTCACGATGCTGAGCGCGGCCACGCCTTCGGCCTTCAGGCTTTGCATGATCTGCAGCACGCTGTGGCCCTCGGGTCGCTCGCCGACCCGTTGCCCGCCGGTCATCGCGACTGCATCGTTGTAGAGAATCTTGTAGGTGATGTTCACGCCGGCCGCGATGCTCTGGCGGATGGCGAGGATGCCGCTGTGGAAGTAGGTGCCGTCGCCGAGGTTGGCGAAGATGTGCTCTTCGGTCGTGAAGGGCGCCTGGCCCACCCAGGGCACGCCTTCGCCGCCCATCTGCGTGAAGGTGCTGGTGCTGCGGTCCATCCACACCACCATGTAGTGGCAGCCGATGCCGGCCACCGCGCGCGAGCCTTCGGGTACGCGGGTCGAGGTGTTGTGCGGGCAGCCGCTGCAGAAGAAAGGCAGGCGGTCGCCGCTGTCGGCCTTGAGCGTCTGCAGCGAGCGTTCCTTCGCATCGATCAGCGCGAGGCGGGCGTCGATGCGGGCCGCGGTGTCGGCGTCGACGCCGAGTTTCTTCAGCCGTTTGCCGATCGCCTTGGCGATGAGGGCCGGGGTGAGGTCGGCCTGCGCACGCAGCAGCCAGTTGCCGCTCGGGTTGGGCTGCGACCATTCGCCGCCGGTCGCGTCGCCCTCGGCTTCGTCGAACTTGCCGAGCACGTTGGGCCGCACGTCGGGGCGCCAGTTGTAGAGCTCTTCCTTGAGCTGGTACTCGATGACCTGGCGCTTTTCTTCGACGACCAGGATCTCCTGCAGGCCTGTCGCGAACTCTCGCGTGATGGTGGCTTCGAGCGGCCACACCACGTTGACCTTGTGCAGGCGGATGCCGAGGCGGCGACAGTCGTCGTCGGAGAGGCCGAGGTCGTGCAGCGCCTGGCGGGTGTCGTTGTAGGCCTTGCCGCTCGCGATCAAGCCGAAGCGATCGTTCGGCCCGCTGATCACGTTGTGGTTCAGCTTGTTGGCGCGCACGTAGGCGAGCGCGGCGTACCACTTGTGGTCCATCAGCCGCGCTTCCTGCTCCAGCGGCGGGTCGGGCCAGCGGATGTGCAGGCCGCCGGGCGGCATGGTGAAGTCCTCGGGCAGCAGGATCTGCACGCGGTCAGGGTCGACGCTGATGCTGGCGGACGATTCGACGATCTCCTGGATCGTCTTCATGCCGGCCCACACGCCCGAAAAGCGGCTCATCGCAAACGCATGCAGGCCCATGTCGAGGATGTCCTGCACGCTCGACGGGAAGAAGACCGGCAGCCCGCAGGCCTTGAAGATGTGGTCGCTCTGGTGTGCGGCGGTGCTGCTCTTGGCGATGTGGTCGTCGCCAGCGAGCGCGATCACGCCGCCGTGCCTGGCGGTGCCGGCCATGTTGGCGTGCTTGAAGACGTCGGAGCAGCGGTCCACGCCCGGGCCCTTGCCGTACCAGATGCCGAAGACGCCGTCGAACTTCTTCTTGTCGGGGTAGAGGTCGAGCTGCTGGGTGCCCCACACGGCGGTCGCGCCCAGCTCTTCGTTGACGCCGGGCTGGAAGACGATGTTCTGCGCCGAGAGGTGCTTCTTCGCGGCCCAGAGCGCCTGGTCGTAGCCGCCGAGCGGTGAGCCGCGGTAGCCGCTGATGAAACCCGCGGTGTTGAGCCCCGCCATCGCATCACGTGTGCGCTGCAGCATCGGCAGCCGCACCAGCGCCTGCACCCCGCTCATGAACGCGCGCCCGCTGGGCAACGCGTACTTGTCGTCGAGCGACACGCTCTCCAGGGCCTTGCGGATGGATTCGGGCAGCGGGGCATTCATGCGTCGGGGCTCCTGGGTGATGAGCAGGCCGCAGCTCGTGACCGAGGCCTGCCGTGAGGGGTGGGACGGTCGGGCCAGTGTAGGGAAGCAGGCCGCGGAAGTCCTTTCTTTGTTTGCTCGAAAGAAGGGTGTTGCAGCAATAATCTTTCGCCAACCTGGCACGTGGAGTTGAAATGCCGCTCAAAAAGCCATTCCCAGGGAAAACCATCAAGCCGCTGGACGAGCCCGCCGAACCGCATGGCGACGCGCTGGACCGCTACGACGTGCTGATCCTGCGCGAGCTGCAGCACGACGCGCGCCTGTCGAACGCCGAGCTGGCCGCACGCATCGGGCTGTCGGCCGCGCCCACCTGGCGGCGTGTGAAGTGGATGGAGGAGCAGGGCTACATCACCGGCTACCGGGCCGAGATCGACCGCCGCAAGATCGGCCTCGGGGTGCTGGCCTTCGTGCGGGTCGACGCCGAGCGCAACAACGGCCTCGCCACGCGGGCGCTCGAAGACGCGATCCGCAAATTGCCCGAGGTGATCGCCTGCCACTACATTTCAGGCACTGGCACTTTCGAGCTGCAAGTGATGGCCACCGACCTCGATGCGTTCTCCCGCTTTTCGATCGACACCCTGCTCAACCTGCCGAACGTGAAAGACATCCACACCAGCTTCTCGCTGGGCGAAGTGAAGGCGGGCGCCGCGCTGCCGCTCTCTCATCTGCAGACGGGCAAGTCGCGCGCGCGCTGATGTCCTCGTCACGCCTGGCCGACTGGCTGTTCGGCACCGAACCCAAGCAGCGGCTGCGCCTGGTGCAATGCGGCACGGCGATGCTGCTGGTACTGGGCAGCGTGCTCAACATGCAGTACCTGGTGTGGGCCGGGCTCGCCCCGATGGGACCCACCGCATGGTGGACGCTGGTGCTGGTGGGCGGCTTCGTGCTCTTCTTCATCACCATCCGCAGCGGCCAGAACCTGCGCTACGCCGAGCCCTCGCTGACAGTGCCGCAGATGGTGTTCGCCATCCTGTGCGCAGCCGTGGCCTACGCCATCGCGGGCAAGGGGCGCGGCGGCGCCTTCCCGATCCTGATGGTGGTGTTCATGTTCAGCATGTACTCGCTGGCGCCGGGCACGGTGCTGCGCACGAGCTTCTTTGCGGTGGCGGTGTTCGGCATCACGATGGCGACGATGGCGCACCGCAATCCGGCGGTCTACGAGCCGGCGGTGGAGTGGGGCCACTTCATCATGATCGCCGTCATGGTGCCGGCCGTCGCCTTGCTCACCGGCCAGCTGAGCCGCATGAGGGAACGGCTGCGCCGCCAGAAGAAGGACATCGCCACGGCGCTCGCGCGCATCCAGGAGCTGGCTACGCGCGACGAACTCACCGGCCTCATCAACCGCCGCCACATGCTCGAGCTGATGGAGCAGGAACGCCAGCGCGGCGTGCGTTCGGGCCAGAGTTTCTGCATCGCGGTGATCGACATCGACGGCTTCCGCGAGATCAACGACAAGCATGGCCACGCTTTCGCCGACGAACTGCTGCGCCGTTTCGCCAACGAGGCGCTGAACGTGATCCGCATTTCCGACCTGCTCTCGCGCTGGGATGGCAAGCAGTTCCTGCTGATGCTCAGCAACACGCGCGCCTCGCTCGGGCGCACGAGCCTGGAGCGCCTGCGCGAGCGCATGAAGGCAATGGCGGTCGAGCTGCCGGGCGAGGAGGCCCTGCACCTGAGCTTCTCGGCCGGCGTGGCCGAGCACCGCGCCGGCGAGCCTGTGGCCGACACGGTGCAGCGGGCCGAGCACGCGCTCCTCAACGCCAAGGCCTCGGGCGCCAACCGCGTGGTGCTGGCGTGAGGCCTCGCATTTGACGGCGACGGCGCATCTACCCTGGCGACACCTGCTGCTGGCCTTGGCCGTGGTGGCGGTCTGGGGCACCAACTTCGTCGTCATCAAGGCGGCACTGGCGCACCTGCCGCCCCTGCTCTTCGCCACGCTGCGCTACGCCATCGCCTTCTTCCCTGCCGTGCTGCTCCTGCCGAAGCCGGCGGTCTCGTGGCGCAACCTGGCCGCCTATGGCCTGCTGATCGGCGTGGGGCAATTCGGCGTGCTCTACATCGCGATGCGCAGCAGCATTTCGCCGGGCCTCGCCTCGCTCGTGATCCAGACGCAGGTGTTCTTCACCATCGTGCTGGCGATGCGCGTCGCGCGCGAGCGGGTGCAGGGTTACCAGTGGCTGGCGCTGGCACTCGGTGCCGCGGGCATCGGCATCATCGGGGCGAACACCGGCGGTGATGCCACGGCGATCGGCCTGCTGATGGTGCTGTTCGCGGCCTTCTGCTGGGCCTGCGCCAACATCGTCACCAAGCACGCGGGCCAGGTGAACATGCTGGCCTACGTGGTGTGGTCGAGCGCGGCGGCGGTGCCGCCGCTCCTCGTACTGTCGCTGCTCGTCGAGGGTTGGCCTGCCGTCCGGGCGGGCGTGCTGAACGCGGATGCGGCGACCTGGGCCGCGGTGCTGTGGCAGGCGGCGGGCAACACGCTTTTCGGCTACGCGGCGTGGGGCTGGCTGCTCTCGCGCCACCCGGCCGCGAGCATCACGCCGATGGCCTTGCTGGTGCCGGTCTTCGGTCTGTCGGCCTCGAGCTGGTGGCTGGGCGAGCCGCTGCCGTCGTGGAAGCTCGTGGCCGCGGCGCTCATCCTCTGCGGCCTCGCGCTCAACGTGCTCTGGCCCCGTTGGCGCGCTGCACAAAACTGAATCACGCTGGCACAGCCCTTGCACTTGCTTGGTGAACCTTCCAGGCGAGTGCCCCCATGCTGCCCGAGCTGAGTTTGCCCGCGCGTTCATCCTCCATGCCGCTGCCACCGCGGCCCAGCGGGGCGTGGAGCGAGCGCCTGCAGATGCTGCTCGAGTCCACCGGCGACGGCATCTTCGGCATCGACATGGACGGCCGATGCACCTTCGTCAACCGCGCGGCCGCCGAGATGCTGGGCTACCGCACCGAGGAAGTGCATGGTCGCAACATGCACGAGCTGATCCACCACACGCATGCCGACGGCCGCCACTACCCCGAGTGCGACTGCCCGATCTTCAACGCCTTCCGCCGCGGGCTGCCCTGCCGCATCGACAGCGAGGTGCTGTGGCGCGCCGACGGCAGCTCCTTCAGCGCCGAGTATTCGTCGCACCCGGTCATCGATGGCGGGCGGGTGCAGGGGGCGGTCGTCACCATCGTCGACATCACCGAGCGCAAGCGCGCCGAAGGGGCGTTGCGCCAGGCGCACGAGGAACTCGAGCGCCGCGTGGAGGAGCGCACGCACGCGCTGACGCAGGCGCTGGGCCAGCTGCGCGAGCTGTCGGCTTACCTGGAGACGGTGCGCGAAGACGAGCGCACCCGCATCGCACGTGAGATCCACGACGAGCTCGGGTCGCTATTGGTGGCGCTGAAGATGGACGTCAACTGGCTCGAGAAGCGCGTGCACGACCGCGATGCCCTGGCCACCAAATGCCAGGGCATGGGCCGGCTGATCGACCGCGCGGTCGACAACCTCGGCCGCATCATCACCGACCTGCGCCCGAGCATCCTCGACCACCAGGGCCTGTGGGCCGCGCTCGAATGGCAGGCGCAGGAGTTCATCGAGACCACCGAGCTGCAGCACGAGCTGCAGGTGCACGTGCACGCCGGCGTGGAACCGCCCACCGGCGCGCAGGGCGAGCGCTGGGCGATCGCGGTGTTCCGCATCTTCCAGGAGATGTTGAGCAACGTGGCGCGGCATGCGCGCGCCCGCTGGGTGCACATCCGCCTGTATGTGGACGGCCCGCCATCGCCCGTGCTGCACCTGGAGGTGCGCGACGATGGCGTGGGCGCGACCCGCGAGGCCCTCGACGACCCGCGCAGCTACGGCGTCATGGGCATGCGCGAACGGGCCGGCCACTTCGGCGGCAAGCTCTCCATCGACACCGTGCCGGGCTTCGGCACCTACGTGCGCCTGACCATGCCTTTGCCTCCGGAGGCCCCATGACGATCCGCGTCCTGATCTGCGACGACCACCTCATCGTGCGACAGGGCATCCGCCAGGTGCTCGCGGACGCGCCCGACATCGAGGTGGCGTTCGAAGCGGCCAACGGTCCCGACGCCCTGACGCGCGTGCGCCAGGGCGGCATCGACGTGGTGCTGATGGACATCGCGATGCCGCACCGCGACGGGCTCGACGTGCTGCGCCAGATGAAGAGCGAGTTCCCGCGTGTGCCGGTGCTGATGCTGTCCACCTACCCCGACAAGCAGTACGCGGTGCGCAGCATGAAGCTCGGTGCAGTGGGGTACCTCAATAAGAGCGCCGACTCCGAGCAGATGATCTCGGCCATCCGCAAGGTCGCCGCGGGCGGCATGTTCATCACGCCGGCGGTGGCCGAGCACCTGGCCAGCGCCATCGGTGCCGGCCACGCCGAAGACAAACCTCTGCACGAGCGGCTGTCGCACCGCGAATACCAGGTGTTCCGCCTGCTGAGCCAGGGCCGCAGCGTGGGCGAGATCGCCGGGCAGCTCTCGCTCTCGTCCAACACCGTCAGCACCTACCGGGCGCGCATCCTGGAGAAGACCGGCGTGCGCAACGACGTCGAGCTTGCGCTCTATGCGGTGAGGCAGGAGCTGACGCAAGTGTGAGCGGCCACGCCGGCAAGGCGTCAGGCCAGGAAGCGGCCGCGTGCCGACTCGGTGATCGCCACCACGCAGGGGTGGGTGATGCGACGCTCCACCGAGATGGCGTAGAACTCTTCCACCAGCGCCTCGGTGCGGCCCAGCACCTGCACGCCGTACTGCTCGCAGGTTTCGTCTTCCAGCACGGTGGGCGACATGAAGACACCCTGGCCTTCGCCGCCGAAGGCCTTCATCAGCGCCGCGTCGTCGAACTCGCCGATCACGCGCGGGTGCAGGCCCTGCTCGACCAGCCACAGGTCCAGCCGCTGGCGCATGGCCGATGCCGAGCCCTGCGAGAGGAAAGGCGCGCCGTCGAGGCAGCGCGGGAAGTCGCCCTGGAGCGAACGTGCCAGCGCCGGCGCGGCAAAGAAGCTCATCGCGGTGGTGCCGAGCGGGTGGTTGTACGCCTTCACGCTGACCGACTTGCCCATGGGCTCGTCGGCGATGACCAGGTCGAGCCGGTGCACCGAGAGCTGGCCGAGCAGGTCCTGAAGCTTGCCCTCGTGGCCGATGAGGCGGGTGTTGGCCACGCGCAGCGCGGGCTCGATCAGCCGGTAGGCGATCGCCTTGGGCACCTGGTCGGCGATGCCGACCCGGAACGGGAGCACGGCAGCCTCGGTGCCGGCGCGACCGAGCGCCGCTTCCAGCTCGGCGCTCAAGGCGAAGATCTGGTCGGCGTAGGCGAGCGCGGTGCGGCCCTCTTCCGTCAACTCCAGATGCCGTCCCTTTTTGCGAAAGAGGGCGCAACCGAGGCGTTCTTCGAGCATCTTGATCTGCGTCGACAGCGTTTGCGGAGTAGTGTGTAACTGCTCACCTGCGCGCATGACGCCGCCTGCCTTGGCGGTGGCCCAGAAGTAATAGAGGTGCTTGAAGTTCATGCTTCGAATTTATAGAAGTCATGCTTCCAAAATGGCGACTTTACGCGAAGTGTTTCTGCCCGTAGATTCGGCCCGATGGACTTTCTCCTCGACCCCAACATCTGGATCGCGTTTGCGATGCTTACCGCTCTCGAGATCGTGCTCGGGATCGACAACATCATCTTCATCTCGATCCTGGTGGGGCGCCTGCCGGCCCACCAGCGCGACATGGCGCGCCGGCTCGGCCTGGGCTTCGCGATGCTGAGCCGCCTGGCGCTGCTCTTCTCGCTGAGCTGGGTGATGAGCCTCACGGCAGATCTCTTCACCGTGGCGGGCGAGGGCATCAGCGGGCGCGACATCGTGCTGCTGCTGGGCGGCCTCTTCCTGCTCTACAAGGCGTCGCACGAGATCTTCGTCGAGGTAGAGGCGCGCGAGCAGGACGGCCCCCCCGCCACCGACGCCGCCACGCTGAAGTCCGTGGGCGGCAAGCTCTTCTGGGGCATCATCGGCCAGATCGCGATCATCGACATCGTGTTCTCGCTCGACTCGGTGATTACCGCCGTCGGCATGGTGGACGAGATCGGCGTGATGGTCGCCGCCGTGGTCGCCGCCGTGGGCGTGATGCTGGTGGCTGCCAAGCCCATCGGCGAATTCGTCGAACGGCACCCGTCCGTCAAGGTGCTGGCGCTCGCCTTCCTGGTGATGGTGGGCATGGCGCTCACCGCCGAGGCTTTCGACGTGCATGTGCCCAAAGGCTACATTTACGCCGCGATGGCCTTCTCGCTGGCCGTTGAGGCTTTGAACATCCGCGCCCGGAACAAGCGGCGGGCCGCGGTATCTCATGAGTCTTCCGCTGGTGTCTGATTCACAAAAGGAGTCGTCATGAACTACGACATTCAACAAGCCTACGGTGGTGCGATCGCGTCGCCGCAGGAACGCAACAAGGTCTTGCGCAACACCTACTGGCTGTTGTCGCTGTCGATGGTGCCCACGGTGCTGGGCGCCTGGATCGGCGTGGCGACCGGCATCGCCGCGGCCATGTCGCCGATGGTGAGCCTGGTGGTGTTCCTTGCGGGCGCCTTTGGCTTCATGTTCGCGATCGAGAAGACCAAGAACTCGGCTGCCGGCGTGCCGATCCTGCTCGGCTTCACCTTCTTCATGGGCCTGATGCTCTCGCGCATGGTCGGCATGGTGCTCGGCCTGGCCAACGGCGCCGAGCTGATCATGATGGCCTTTGCCGGCACGGCCGTGATCTTCTTCGGCATGGCGACGATGTCGTCGGTGATCAAGCGCGACCTGTCCGGCATGGGCAAGTGGCTCTTCATCGGCGCCATCATGTTGCTGGTCGCCGGCATTGCCAACGTGTTCCTGCAGTCGCCGGCGCTGATGATCACGCTGTGCGTGCTGGCCATCGGCATCTTCTCAGCCTTCATCCTGCATGACCTGAAGCGTGTGCAAGACGGCTACGAGACGAACTACATCACCGCCACGCTGGGCGTCTACCTGAGCCTGTACAACGTGTTCCAGTCGCTGCTGGCCCTCTTCGGCATCTTCGGCGGCCGTGACGAATAAGGCGCGACGCTGAAACCCCGCTGCCGGCAGGGCCGTGCAGCGGGCCTATCCTAAAAGGCTCCTCGCACAGGAGCCTTTTTTCATGCGCCACCTTCCCCTCGGCCGCACCGGCCTCTTCGTTTCCGAGCTGTGTCTCGGCACCATGACTTTCGGCGGTAGCGGTGCCGACATGTGGGCCCGGATCGGCACCTTGCAGCAGACGGATGCCGAGCGGCTCGTCGGTCAGGCGCTGGACGCGGGCGTCAACTTCATCGACACCGCCGATGTGTACGCCGGTGGCGTCTCCGAGCAGATCACCGGCCAGGCGTTGAAGAACCTGAAGGTGCCGCGCGAAAGCGTGGTGGTGGCGACCAAGGTGTTCGGTGAAACCGGCGCAGCGCCCAACGCACGCGGCAACTCGCGCGCCCACATCCTCGATGGCGTAAAGGCCAGCCTCAGGCGCCTGCAGCTCGATCACATCGACCTCTACCAGATCCACGGCTTCGACCCCGCCACGCCCATCGAGGAAACCGTGCGGGCGCTCGACACCCTGGTGCGCGACGGGCGCGTGCGCTACGTCGGCGTGTCGAACTGGGCAGCCTGGCAGATTGCCAAGGCGCTGGGCATCAGCGAGCGGCTCGGCCTGGCGCGCTTCGAGTCGCTGCAGGCCTACTACACCGTGGCCGGCCGGGACCTCGAACGCGAGATCGTGCCCATGCTCAGGAGCGAAGGCCTGGGCCTCCTGGTGTGGAGCCCGCTGGCGGGCGGTCTGCTCAGCGGCAAGTTCGCCAGTGGCCAGGCCGAGGCCGGCAGCCGGCGCGCGGGTTTCGACTTCCCGCCGGTGCTGCGCCCTCGCGCCGAGGCCTGTATCGAGGCCATGCGGCCAATCGCCGAAGAGCGCGACGTGTCGGTCGCCCAGGTGGCGATTGCGTGGCTCCTGCACCAGCCGCATGTCACGAGCGTGATCATCGGCGCGAAGCGGCCCGATCAGCTCGCTGACAACCTGGCCTCGGTGAAGCTGCGCCTGAATGCCGACGAATTGCGTGCGATCGACGAGGTCAGCCGGTTGCCGCCCGAATACCCGGGCTGGATGTTCGATCGGCAGGGGGACTTCCGCCGCAAGCAGTTGCGGCTGGCCGGGCGCGACGCCTGAGGCTCAGTGGCCCCCGGCCACCGTCGTCGCAGGCCGGCCGAAGAAGGCCGACAGCGGTTGCCGCTCTGGCAGCACGTACACCACGCCGCGCTGGCGGCCGAGCGAGGGGGCGACCACGGCGTCGTAGAACGCCGGCGGCACCACCACGCAGCCCAGCGAGGCACGCTTGTCCTCGGCCCCGTCGTTGGCCAGGCTGGCCATGCGCTGTGCCTGCCCGGCCCCGGGGCGCACGCGGTGGATGGCCAGCGCCGCCTGGTAGTCGAACCACACGATCGCTTCGCCGCTCAGGTTGCGGCCCGGCTGCGAGGGGAAGCGGCCGGCCGGCGTGGTGCGGTCGGCCAGGGGGATGCGGTTGACGTCGCCATCGCCCACGCCGGGCACCGAGTGGTCGCCGAAGGCCTGGCCGAGCAGGGCCGGGGTCGCGCCCAGCAGCTCGCCGCGTGCGTCGAAGACGTAGAGCCGCGCGGCCTTCTTGTCGACGACCGCGAAGGGGCGGCCTTGCGTGTCATGGGTGTCCATCGCCCATTGCCACACCTGGTGGGCCTCGGTGCCGAGCTGGGCCTGGAGCGGGCTGGCAAACGCAGGGATGGAGAGAGCGGACGCGAGGGCCAGGGCCTTCGCCATGAACAGCAGGGACTTCAATGCACGCACCCCGCCATGCTAGGAAGCGGCCATTTCTACGGGTATGAAAAATGCCGCAGCTTGGGGGAGCGTCACATCCCGTTTCGGTTGGCCCACTGCCTAGACTGTGGCGCTTGTCTCGTGTGTCATCTGTTCCGTCATTTCTTCTTGAAGCCATGCCACAGCCCTACGCCGAAGCCCAGCCCGAACGCGCCGAGATCGATGCCCTGAGGGGGACGGTGGTGCTCGATTTCGGCACCAACTGGTGCGGCTTCTGCCGGGCCGCCGAACCGCTGGTGGATGCGGCCCTGGCCGCGCACCCCGCGGTGCGGCACCTCAAGGTGGAAGACGGCCCGGGCCGTCCGCTCGGGCGTTCGTTCCGCGTGAAGCTGTGGCCCACGCTGGTCGTGCTGCGCGACGGGCAGGAAACGGCCCGGCTGGTGCGCCCCCAGGACGGCACGGCGATCCAACAGGCCATCACGCAGGCGGCTGGCGGCGCCTGAAATTCCTTACAAAGTGTGATGACGTCCGGGAAAACCCTTGTTTTCCGGCGCCTGAGGGGCGGCCGAGTCCGCAAGATGGAACCTGCCCCTGCAGTCAGAGGGGTGCTGGACGCGTGGCTCTGGTAGGGGGGTGGCGTGTCATTGAGCAACACGCCCAACCAGGAGCCATGCAATGCGTGACAACCAACCCGTGACCCAACGGGAGTACCAGTTTTCCGACCACGCGACCCTGATGTCGACCACCGACACGCAGAGCCGCATCACCTACGCCAATGCGGCGTTCATCGAGGCCAGCGGCTTCAGCCGCGACGACCTGATGAGCCAGCCGCACAACATCGTGCGCCACCCCGACATGCCGCGCGAGGCATTCGCCGACATGTGGGCCACGCTCAAGAATGGCGAGCCCTGGACTGCGCTGGTGAAGAACCGCCGCCAGAACGGCGATCACTACTGGGTGCGCGCCAATGCCACGCCGGTTGTGCGCGGCGGGCGCGTCACTGGCTTCATGTCGGTGCGCACCAAGCCCTCGCGCGAGGAAGTGGCGGGCGCCGAGGCGCTCTACAAGGAATTCCGTGAAGGCCGCGCGGGGAGCCGGCGCTTTCACAAGGGCCTCGTCGTGCATGGCGGCGCGATGGCGATCCGTTCGGTGTTCAAGACGCTGCCGGTGCGCTGGCGCATCCGCGCGGCGTTTGCGGCCGTGGTGCCGGCACTGGCGATCGGCGCATCGATCTTCGGTGCCGGCGCGGCGATGGCGCTCGAACTCGCTGGCCTGGCCGCAGCGCTCGGCGCAGCGGCGTCGTGGTGGCTGGAGCAGCAGATCGCGCGCCCGCTGGAGAGCATGCGCGCGCAGGCCCTCAAGGTGGCCAGCGGCGAGAGCCAGCACGTGATGCACATGGACCGCGTCGACGAGATCGGCATGACGCTTCGCACCATCAGCCAGGTCGGCCTGATGTTCCGCTGGATCGTCGACGACGTGAGCGGCCAGGTGCTCAACATCCAGACCGCCACCAGCGAGATTGCGCAGGGCAACCAGGACCTGAGCACCCGCACCGAGCAGTCGGCGTCGAGCGTGCAGCAGACGGCCTCGTCGATGTCGCAGATGACGGCCACCGTGCAGAGCAACGCCGACACCGCGAACCAGGCCAATGCCCTGTCGGGCCACGCGAGCCAGGCGGCCGAGCGCGGCGGCCAGGCGGTGGCCGAGGTGGTGAGCACGATGAACGAGATCACCGCCAGCTCGCGCAAGATCGCCGACATCATCAGCGTGATCGACGGCATCGCCTTCCAGACCAACATCCTCGCGTTGAACGCGGCAGTGGAGGCCGCGCGGGCCGGTGAGCAGGGACGCGGCTTCGCTGTGGTGGCCGGCGAGGTGCGTAGCCTCGCCCAGCGCAGCGCCGATGCCGCGCGCGAGATCAAGTCGCTGATCGGTGCGAGCGTGGAGAAGGTGGAATCGGGCTCGAAGATCGTCGACGACGCCGGCCGCACGATGGACGACATCGTGGCGCAGGTGAAGCGCGTGTCCGACCTGATCGTGGAAATCAGCGCCGCCACGCAGGAGCAGAGCAAGGGCATCGGCCAGGTGGACTCGGCCGTGGCCCACCTCGACCAGATCACGCAGCAGAACGCCGCGCTGGTGGAGCAGAGCGCGGCCGCATCGGAAAGCCTCAAGGTGCAGGCCGAGCGGCTGGCCGAGGCGGTGGGCGTGTTCCGCTGAAGGTCGACACCCTCTTGGAAAATGCGCGC
>DASWSY010000500.1:0-1557 GCA_036402415.1 Rhizobacter sp.
AGCTTGAGCGCAGCAATCGTCTTCGCGAGGTTGAGCGGCTCGTCCTGGTCGAGCGGGTCGGGACGGCCGTGACCCACGTCGCAGAAGGGGCAACGGCGGGTGCACTTGTCGCCCATGATCATGAAGGTCGCGGTGCCGCCGCCGAAACACTCGCCGATGTTGGGGCACGAGGCTTCTTCGCACACCGTGTGCAGCTTGTGCTCGCGCAGGATCTTCTTGATCTCGTAGAAGCGGGTGTTGTGCGAACCCGCCTTGACGCGGATCCAGTCGGGCTTCTTGAGCTGCTCGGCCGGCACGATCTTGATCGGGATGCGTGCGGTCTTGGCCTGGGACTTCTGCTTGGCGGTGGCGTCGTAGGAGGCCGCGTCTTGCGCGGTGTGGACGACCTTGTCGGTGGACATGGGTAGAACTTTCGAACGAGCGGGTCAGCTCAGGTGGGCCGCGAGCTTGTCACCAAGTCGTTCGGCCACGGTATGCCAGTCGGTGCGGACGCCCAGTGTAGCCAGATCGACCGTCGCGAGCCCGGCGTAGCCGCAAGGGTTGATGTTCGAGAAGGGCGACAGGTCCATGGCCACGTTGAGCGCCACGCCGTGATAGGTGCAGTGGCGGCTCACCTTGATGCCGAGGGCGGCCACCTTGCCCAGGCCGGCGAACGGGTCGGCGCGTGGGCCCGTCAAGGCCGCATGGCCGTGCGGATCGGCCAGGTTCACGTAGATGCCGGGGGCGCCGGCCACGCGGTGGCCGGTGATGTCGAAGCTTTCCAGCGTCTTCAGCACGCAGTGCTCGAGCCGGTAGACGTATTCCTTGATGAAGATGTTGAGGCGCTTCAGATCGATCAGCGGGTAGGCCACCACCTGGCCGGGGCCGTGGTAGGTGACCTGGCCGCCTCGGTTGGTCTGCACCACCGGCACATCGCCCGGCACCAGCACGTGTTCGCTCTTGCCGGCGATGCCCTGCGTGTAGACGGGGTCGTGCTCGCACAGCCAGATCTCGTCGCGCGTGTCGGGGCCGCGCGTCTCGGTGAAGGCACGCATCGCGTCGACGGTGGCCGCGTAGTCCACCCGGCCGCGCATGCGGACGAGGGGCCCGGCAGGCGCATGGCCGCGAGGGAGGTCGGAGACGGGCGCGATTTCTGACACCCCCGGATTGTCGGGGGTCTGCCCGAAACCTGCCGGACGGGCCGGATTCCCGTGCATCCATCACGGATGGGGCCGCGTAACGCATGCCATCCGGTGATCTTGCCGGGTGCCATCAGGAGACCTTCATGCGACCCAC
Source organism: Rhizobacter sp. (assembly GCA_036402415.1). Classification (GTDB taxonomy): domain Bacteria; phylum Pseudomonadota; class Gammaproteobacteria; order Burkholderiales; family Burkholderiaceae_C; genus Rhizobacter. Next base: position 1,276 of record DASWSY010000500.1, read on the forward strand.
TCCCTTCAGGACCGCGCCGATCGTGGCCGCCGCCGCGCTCGCGCTCTGCGGCACGACGGCGCTGCACGCGTCGAGCCACCGCGAAGCGCCCTTCATCACCGCCTCGCCCAAGGTGGACGGGACCGACTTCTACATGTTCCGCAGCTACGAAACCGGCCGCGCCGCCTTCACGACGCTGATCGCGAACTACATGCCGCTGCAGGATGCCTACGGTGGCCCCAACTATTTCTCGATGGACCCGAACGCGCTCTACGAGATCCACGTCGACAACGACGGCGATGC
>DASWSY010000501.1:0-5900 GCA_036402415.1 Rhizobacter sp.
AGCGCGGGCTGGCGCTCTACCTTGCAAGCGTGCCGACCTACCGCACGGTCTACGGCGCATTTGCCACCGTGCCCATCCTGCTGATCTGGATCTACCTGGCGTGGGTGATCGTGCTGCTGGGCGCGGTGATCGCCGCCTACGCGCCGAGCCTGCAGATGCGGGTGGTGCGCAGGCCCTCGGTGCCCGGCTTCCGCTTCCTGCTCGCCGTGGGGATGCTGCAGGAACTGCTGCTCGCGCGCCAGCTCAGCACCCACGGGCTGAGTGCGGCGCAGCTGTCGGCCCGCTTGCGCACCGATCCGCTGCAGATCGAGCCGCTGCTCGACACGCTGGTCGCCATCGACTGGGTGGGCCGGCTCGACGAGGCCGGCAGTGCACGCTACGTGCTGCTGTGCGACCCCGAGACCACCCCCGCGCGGCCCTTGCTGGAGCAGGTGCTGCTCGACCCGGCGCCCTCGGTGCGCGCCTTCTGGGAGCACGCGCGTTTCTCGGAACTCACGCTCGCGGACGTGCTCCAGGGCTGAGCCGGCAACATCTCAGAGCGGGATCTTGCCCGTCCAGATGTCCTTGTACATGACCCAGTCGCCCATGAAGCTCCAGAGCGGGCGCTTGAACGAGGCGGGCTTGTTCTTCTCGAAGCCGAAGTGGCCGAGCCAGGCGAAGCCGTAGCCGCACAGCAGGCCCAGCACCAGGAAGCCTGGCGCGGCCAGTGCGATGGCCGCCACCAGGCAGATCAGCGCGAGCGTGGAGCCCACGAAGTGCAGGCGCCGGCAGGTGAGGTTGCGGTGCTCGCTCAGGTAGAAGGGGTAGAACTCGTCGAAGCTCTTCATCGACTTCGGGTCCAGGGTGGCGGTGTTCATGGTGTACGGCTCAGGAATGAACTGATGCCATTCAACACCCCGTCGGGGGCTTCTCCCATCAGGGAATGTCCTGCGGGCAGGACGAGCCTGTCGGCACGGAGCGCCGCGGCGAGCGTTTCGGCGGCCTTGGGCGGGGTCATCTGGTCGGCGCCGCCGAGGATCAGGCGCGCCGGGCAGCGCACCTGGGCGGCGGCCTCCAGGCCGCGCGCATAGGCGTCGCAGGCGAGGAAATCCTGGTGGAAGAGATTGCCGTGGCCTTGTGCGGCATAGGCGGCCTGCAGCCGCCGCATCAGAGCCCGGTTGGCGCCGCGCAGCCAGAAGCCCGGCGCCGGGGCCGAAGGCTTGGCGGCCAGCGTCGAGTGAGAGAAGGCGTTGACCATGTCGATGGCCTGGTGCGGCGCTTCCCGCGCGGTCGAGATCAGCGCCGGCGACACCTTCATCGGGAAGGCCGTGCCCACCAGCACCAGGTGCGTGGCGCGTTCGCCCAGCCGTGCAGCCGCTTCGAGCGCGATCAGCGAACCCATGCTGTGCCCGACGAACGCCGCCCGTTCGACGCCGGCCGCCTGCAGCAACGCCAGGGTCCATTGCGCGGCGTCTTCCACGCTCGCAGGCGCCGGCCCGGCGCTGCGGCCATGGCCGGGCAGGTCGAGCGCCATCACCGCATGCCCATGGTGGGCGATCGAACGCGACTGCAAGCCCCACACGCTGTGGTCGTGCATGGCGCCGTGGATGAACACCACCACCGGCCGCGACGCGTCGAAGGGCCTGCCGCCGGTGTAGACGAAGGCCGCGCGGCCTTGCACGACGAGGTTCATGCGCCCGCCTTCTGCGCGGCCTTGAGCGCGCGCGAGAGGTCGTCGATCAGGTCGTCGGCATCTTCCAGCCCGATCGACAGCCGGATCGTGCCCTGCGTGATGCCGGCCTGCGCAAGCGCGGCGTCGTCCATGCGGAAGTGCGTGGTCGAGGCCGGGTGGATCACGAGCGAGCGGCAGTCGCCCACGTTCGCGAGGTGCGAGAACACCTTCAGTGCTTCGATGAAGGCCTTGCCCTGCGCACGATTGCCTTTCAGGTCGAAGCTGAACACCGAGCCGCAGCCCCGCGGGAGCAACTTCTTCGCGAGCGCATGGTCGGGGTGGTCGGGCAGCTCGGGGTAGCCCACGCGCGCCACCAGCGGGTGCGCGGCTAGAAACGCCACCACCTTGCGCGCGTTGGCCACGTGGCGCTCCATGCGCAGCGACAGCGTCTCGATGCCCTGCAGGATGAGCCACGCCGTGTGCGGGCTCATGCAGGCGCCGAAGTCGCGGAGCCCCTCACGACGCGCACGCAGCAGGAAGGCGCCGACGCTGCTCTCTTCGGCGAACACCATGTTGTGGAAGCCGGCGTAGGGCGCCGCCAGTTCGGGGAAATGGCCGGAGGCACTCCAGTCGAAGCGGCCGCTGTCGACCAGCACGCCGCCCACGACGGTGCCGTGGCCGCTCAGGAACTTCGTCGCCGAGTGGTAGAGCAGGTCGGCGCCATGGTCGAAGGGCTTGAGGAGGTAGGGCGAGGTGAGGGTGGAGTCGACCAGCAGCGGCAGGCCGCGTGCGTGCGCGATGTCGCTCACGCTTTCGATGTCGAGCACGTCGAGGCCAGGGTTGCCGAGCGTCTCGCCGAAGAGCAGCTTCGTGTTGGGGCGGATCGCGTTGCGCCAGCCATCAAGATCGCCAGGTTTGACGAAGCTCGTCTCGATGCCGAAGCGTGCCAGCGTGTAGTGAAGCAGGTTGTGCGACCCGCCGTAGAGCGCACTGCTCGACACGATGTGCGAGCCCGCGCCCGCGAGTGTGGCGATCGCGAGGTGCAGCGCGGCCTGGCCGCTCGCGGTGGCGATCGCGCCCACGCCGCCTTCGAGTGCGGCCACCCGCTCTTCGAACACAGCGGTCGTCGGGTTGGAGATGCGGCTGTACACATGCCCCGAGCGCTCCATGTTGAAGAGTGCGGCGGCGTGGTCGCTGCTCTCGAACACGAAGCTCGTGCTCAGGTAGAGGGGCAGGGCACGTGCGCCTGTGGCCGGGTCGGGTGCTGCTCCGGCATGCAGCGACAAGGTGTCGAAACCGGGGTCGGATGGGCCGGGCATGGGAGTTCCCCTGACAGCAAGCGAGGGTGTTGCTCCGAGGCATTGTGGGCTATATTGGCCCGACACCTGCCACGGGAGATACCCATGAAAGTCTCGGACATCCTGCGTGTCAAGGGCGGCACCCTCTACACGGTTTCGCCTGATCAGCCCCTGGGCGACGCCGCCAAGACCATGGCCGAATTCGACATCGGCTCCCTGGTGGTGATGGACCACGGCGACCTGGCCGGCATGCTCACCTTCCGCGAAGTGATCCTTGCCATCGTGGGCAACGGCGGCTCCGTGGGCAACAGCACCGTGCGTGGCGTGATGGACGACCACCCGCTCACCTGCACTCCCGACACCGAGATCGACGAGGTGCGCCGCATGATGCTCGAGCGCCATGCGCGCTACATGCCGGTGATGAGCCAGCGCACGTTGATGGGCGTGATCTCGTTCTACGACGTGGCCAAGGCGGTGGTCGACAGCCAGGACTTCGAGAACCGCATGCTCAAGGCCTACATCCGCGACTGGCCCGCGGCCGAAGACGCGCAGCCCCAGGCGCGGCTCTGAGCGGCCTCGCTCGCGAGGGATAATCGCCGCCCATGAGCGGCAGCACTTTCGGCACACTTTTTCGCGTCACCAATTTCGGTGAATCCCACGGCCCGGCCATCGGCTGCGTGATCGATGGCTGCCCGCCGGGCATGGCCCTGTCGGAGGCCGACATCCAGCCCGAGCTCGATCGCCGCCGCCCCGGCACCTCGCGCCACGTGACGCAGCGCAACGAGGCCGACGCCGTCGAGATCCTTTCCGGCGTGTACGAGGGCAAGACCACCGGCACGCCGATCGCGCTGCTCATCCGCAACACCGACCAGCGCAGCAAGGACTACGGCAACATCCTGCAGACCTTCCGCCCCGGGCACGCCGACTACGCCTACTGGCACAAGTACGGCATCCGCGACCCGCGTGGTGGCGGCCGTTCCTCCGCGCGGCTGACCGCGCCCACCGTGGCGGCCGGTGCCGTGGCGCGCAAGTGGCTGAAGGAAAAGTTCGGCACGAGCTTCGTCGGCCACATGACCCAGCTCGGCGAGATCGCGATCCCCTTCGAGTCGCTCGACCACATCCCGAACAACCCCTTCTTCGCCGCCAACGCGAGCGACATCGCGCGCCTGGAGGCCTACATGGACGAGCTGCGCAAGGCCGGCGACAGCTGCGGCGCCCGCATCGCCGTGATGGCGCGGCAGGTGCCGGTGGGCCTGGGCGAACCGCTCTACGACCGGCTCGACGCCGACATCGCCCACGCCATGATGGGCTTGAACGCGGTGAAGGGCGTCGAGATCGGCGCCGGTTTCGCGAGCGTCGCGCAGCGTGGCACCGAGCACGGCGACGAGCTCTCGCCCGAAGGCTTTCGCACCAACAACGCCGGCGGCGTGCTCGGCGGCATCTCCACCGGGCAGGACATCACCGTCTCCATCGCCATCAAGCCCACCAGCTCGATCCGTTCGCCGCGCCAGTCGATCGACCTGCAAGGCCAGCCGGCCACGGTCGAGACCTTCGGCCGGCACGACCCGTGCGTGGGCATCCGTGCCACGCCCATCGCCGAGGCGCTGCTGGCGCTGGTGCTGATGGACCACGCCCTGCGCCACCGTGCGCAGTGCGGCGACGTGCGGGTCGAGCCCGGCCCCATCCCTGGCGCTGCGGGCTGAGCCCCGTTCCAACCGGAACAAAGCCACACCCCGCAAGCTTCGCGCTCAAGTTCTGCGCTGCCTTCGCCGAAAGCCGTTGTGAACCGCCACCAAGGCGGAGGCCGGCCACGAGGCTGCCGCAGCAAAGGGGAACGCCATGAGCACCAAGTCGGGTGTGCAGGATCACACGGACGGATTCTTTCGGCACCACGGGGCCTGGGCGCCAGGCGTGCGCCTCTTCCGGCGCATGCAGTTCCGGGCCAAGGCGGCCATGGTGTCGGTGATGTTCCTCGTGCCCATCGTGGCGCTGGGCTGGAGCTTCTACAACGACAAGGCGGCGTCGATCGGCTTTTCGGCCAAGGAGCGCCTGGGCATCGAGTACATCCGCGAGCTGGTGCCGGCGCTCAAGCTGGGCGTGCAGCAGCGCGCGGCCGCGGGCACGCCGGGCGCCGCAGAGATCGCCAGCAAGCTCGAGGCGCAGCTCAGGCAGGTGGCCGCCGTCGAGCAGCGGCTGGGTGCGGAACTGGGCACGGCCCCGCTCCATGCCAAGCTGGTCGAGGCGCACAAGGCCATGGTGGCCAGCGCCGGCAAGGCCGACGAAGCGGCCTTCGACGCCCACACCCGGTTCGTCGCTGCGGTGCTGGACGTGCTCGGCCAGGCCACCGACGGCTCCAACCTCATCCTCGACCCCGACCTCGACACCTACTACCTGATGGACCTGTCGACCACCCGCGTGCCGCAGCTCATCGAGCTCGTGGCCCGCGTGCAGGCCGCCGGTTCGCCGATGCTCGAGTCGGGCGCCACGCCGGCCGCGATGCGCGTGCTGGCCGACCGCGTGCCGCTGGTCGAGTTCCACGAAGAGCAGGTCAAGATCGGCCTGGCCAAGAGCACCGGCGCCACGGCGGAGCTCAGTGCCACGCTGAAGGCCGAGGCACCGATGAAGGACCTGCGCGCCTTCATCGAGCTGTCGCGTGCGTCCTTCTTCGGCGATGCGGTGAAGGGTGACAAGGCCGCGTACTCGCAGGCTGCGGCCAAGGTGATCGAGTCGCAGGTCGAGTTCTCGACCCGCCTGCTCGACGACCTCGACCTCCTGATCGCCAAGCGCGTGGCCGGCATGGCTACCGTGCGCGACGTGACGACCGCGATCGTCGCCGTGGCGCTCGCCGCGGGCCTCTACCTTTTCTACTGCTTCTTCCTTGTCACGCAGACGGGCTTGCGCGAGGTGCAGAAGCACCTCGAAGCCATGACCTCGGGCGACCTCACGACTCA
>DASWSY010000502.1:0-4445 GCA_036402415.1 Rhizobacter sp.
CGTCGACGTGGGCGACAAGTTTGCCGAAGAGGCTCGCCGCATCCACTACGGCGAGACCGAGGAGAAGGCCATCCGCGGCAAGGCCTCGGCGGAAGACGCCCGCGCCTTGCAGGACGAGGGCATCGAGGTGATGGCCCTGCCGCTCCCGGCGGCGGCCAAGGGACGCCTGCAGTAGCCCGCTCAATAGGCGGCCGCGCAGTCGCGCAGCGAAGGCACATCGACCCCAGGCGAGACGGCCCGCACGCCGGCCGCGCCGCCGCGGCGGTAGACGAAGGCGGCGTCCTTCAGTGCCGACACCACCGCCGGGCCCGCACGGTCCAGCGTGAAGCACTGCTTCGGCCCGATGATGACGTCGCGCGGGTCGCCGTCCTGCGTGATCCACAGTTCACCGCGTTCGCATTCGATGCGCTCGCCGCGGCGGGCGTGCACCCGAAAGGTCTGGCGCTGCCGGAGCTGGGTGGCGGGGGTGGAGAGGGTGGCTGGCATGGTGAACTCCTTCGGTGGCCTCTGGTGAAGGCTCGCATGCCAGTCGTTCATGTGATCGATCGCCTGGCTGCGGGCTTGGGCGAAGTTTCATTCCGTGGCGCGGTGCGCGGCAAACGATGGTTTTGCATCCTTTGCATGCACAATCGGAATGCGAAGGAGATCCCATGCGACGCTACCGCCTGCCGCCCCTGGACCTGCTCGAAGCCTTCGAGGCGGCCTCGCGCCACCTGAGCTTCACCCGTGCCGCCGAGGAACTGTCATTGACGCAATCGGCCGTCAGCCGGCAGATCGCCGCCCTGGAAGACAGCCTGGGCGTGGCGCTGTTCCAGCGCCTTCACCGGGCCTTGCGGCTCACCGAGGCCGGCGAACTCTTCGCACGCGCCGTGGCCGGTCTGCTGGTCCAGCTTCAAGGGGCCACCGAGCAGTTGCGCCAGGTGCAGCGGCAGAAGACGGTCGTCGTGACCACCACGCCGGGCTTCGCGGGGTTGTGGCTCATCCCGCGGCTGTCGTCGTTCACCTCACGCCACCCTGGCGTCGACGTGCGCATCTCGGCGAGCTTCACCCTCGTGAAGCTCGAACGCGAGGGGGTCGACGTGGCCGTCCGCTACTGCGCCAGCGCCACCGCCGGGCCGCAGGCGGTGAAGCTCTTCGGCGAGACGATGACGCCGGTGTGCAGCCCTGCGCTGCGGCGCACGCCCGGCAAGGCGCTCAAGCGGCCGGAGGACCTGCGCCACCACACCTTGCTCTACAGCGAAGGCTCGAACCATGCGCCGCTCTACGACTGGTCGATGTGGCTGCGTGCGATGCAGCTCGACCTGAAGCCCGCCGCCTCGCTCTACTTCTCGGACTACGACCAGATGGTCAACGCCGCCGTGCGTGGCCAGGGTGTGGCGCTCGGGCGCCTGCCACTGGTCGACCAGCTCGTGCGCGAGCGCAAGCTCGTCACGCCGTTCAGCCACAGCGTGGCGTCGCCGATGGGCTACCACCTGCTGCGCTCGGCCGCCTCGGCCGACAAGCCCGAGGTCGGCGACTTCTGCACCTGGCTGATGGAGGAGGCCGCGCGCTGAGACGCGTCAGAGCACCCGGCCCGGGTTCATCAGGCCCTGCGGGTCGAGGGCCCGCTTGATGGCCCGCATCATCTGCAGCGCCACCGCCGACTTGCGTTGCGTCAGCTCGTCGCGCTTGAGGGCGCCCACGCCGTGTTCGGCCGAGATCGAGCCGCCATAGGAGCTCACCGCGTCATAGACGATGGTGTTGACCGAAGGCTCGTGCAGGCGCAGGAACTCCGCCCCGTCCACGTCCACCGGCGCCTGCAGGTTGTAGTGCAGATTGCCGTCGCCCAGGTGGCCGAAGTTGACCGAGCGTGTTCCGGGGTGTGCCGCCTGCAGCGCAGCGTCGGTTTTCGCGACGAAGTCCGGAATGCTCGAGACGGGCAGCGAGATGTCGTGCTTGATGTTGGGCCCTTCCTCGGGCTGCGCGAGGGGAATGGATTCGCGCAGGTGCCACATCGCGCGCGACTGCTCGATGCTTTCGGCCACCGCGGCATCGGTGATGAGGCCGGCGTCCATCGCCGCTTCGAGCAGCCCTTCGAAGAGGGCGCGCGCGTGGGCCTCGCTTTCGGTGTCGGACTGCTCCAGCAGCACCGTCCACTCGGCCTCGGGCAGGGGCTGGCGCAGTTGCGGGAAATGCTTGCGCACCAGCGACAGCGAAAACCGGTTCATCACCTCGAAGCCGGTGAGCCCGGCGCCGAGCCGGGCCTGCGCCATCTGCAGCAGCGCCACGGCGTTCTGGAGCGAATCGAGCGAGGCCAGCGCGGTGGTGCGGGCCGCGGGCTGCGGATAGAGCTTGAGCGTGGCGGCCGTGATGATGCCCAGCGTACCTTCGCTGCCGATGAAGAGGTCGCGCAGGTCGTAGCCGGTGTTGTCCTTGCGCAGACCGGCCAGCCCGTCCCACACCTCGCCCTCGGCGTTGACGACCTCCAGGCCGAGGCACAGCTCGCGGGCATTGCCGTAGCGCAGCACCTGCGTGCCGCCGGCGTTGGTGGCGAGGTTGCCGCCCACGGTGCAGCTCCCTTCGGCGGCCAGGCTCAAGGGGAACAGCAGCCCACGCGCCGCGGCCGCCTGTTGCGCCGCCTGCAGGATGCAGCCGGCGTCGACCGTCATCGTGAGGTTGGCCTCGTCGATCGATCGCACCTTGTTCATGCGCTGCAGGCTCAGCAGCACCTGGGAGCCGCTGCCATCGGGCACCGACCCCCCCACGAGGCCCGTGTTGCCACCCTGCGGCACCAGGCCTGCACCGTGGCGGGCACACAGCTTCACGACGGCGGCGACTTCGGTGGTGCTGCCCGGCCGCACGACCGCAAGCGACTTGCCGCGGTAGCGCCGGCGCCAGTCGAGCTCGTAGGCCGAGAGGTCGCCCTCGACCATCACGTTTGCCGCGCCCACCGCGGTGCGAAGGGCGTTGACCAGTGCGTCGCTCATGCCTGTGCTCCTTTCGCGCTGCGCAGCCGCCAGCGCACGTGCAGCGCGCAGGCGGCGAAGAGTGCGATGCACAGCAGCACTTCGAGCGCCGCGAGCCACACGCTCAGGCCCTGGTCGCTGGTGGCGCGCACCACGCCTTCGGTGAAATAGAGCCAGACCATGAGGCTGACCCAGCGGTAGGTGTACATGCGGTTGCGCCACAGGCCGGGCAGGGGGATGAGCAGGGGCAGGGCCTTGAGCGCGAGCGTGCCGCGGCCGGTGGGCGCGAGCCAGAGTTCCCATGCGAGGCACAGGACGAAAAGCGCCGCGAGGCTTGCAATCGCCAGCGCACGCGTGCGGGCGACGAAGGGCGGAACGGGGGTGGGCGCGGCCTTCTCGGCGGGCGCGGCAGCAGGCAGGGCAGAGGTCATCGCTGGCTATGATGCCGCAAATGAATGTCCCGACCGCCTTCAAGCTCGGCTGGCGCGCGCGCTTGAGCGAGCTGCTCGAGACCTTGCAGCACTGGCCGTGGCTCGACACCCTGCGCACCTTGCGGGCGAGGTTCCGCGAAGACCGCCTCGGCCTCACCGCCGGCAGCCTGACCTTCACCACGCTCATCTCGCTGGTGCCGCTGGTCACGGTGATGCTCGCGCTCTTCACCGCGTTTCCCATCTTCGCGAAGTTCCAGGTGTCGCTGCAGAAGTACTTCCTGCAGTCCCTGGTGCCCGACTCCATCGCACGCCCCGTGCTGGGCGCGCTCACGAAGTTCGCCAGCCAGGCCAACAGCCTGGGCACCTTCGGCCTGATCGTGCTGGTGCTGACGGCGCTGGCGCTCATGCTGACGATCGACCGCACGCTCAATGCCATCTGGCGCGTGCGCAAGCCACGCCCGATGACGCAGCGCGTGCTCGTCTACTGGGCCGCCGTGACGCTCGGCCCGCTCGCGCTCGGCGTGAGCCTGTCCATCACCTCGTACTTCATCTCGGCCAGCAAGGGCCTGGTGAGCGACGTGCCCGGTGTCATCACCGTGGTGCTCAACACCTTGCAGTTCGCGTTGCTGGCCGGTGGCATGGCGGCGCTCTTCCATTACGTGCCCAACACGCACGTGCAGTGGCGGCATGCGCTGGCCGGGGGCGTGTTCGTCGCCATCGGGTTCGAGCTGGCGAAGCGGGGCCTCGGGCTGTACCTCGCCAGCGTGCCGACCTACCGCACGATGTACGGTGCCTTCGCGACCGTGCCGATCCTCTTGATCTGGATCTACCTCGCCTGGGTGATCGTGCTGCTCGGGGCCGTGATCGCGGCGTATGCACCGAGCCTGCAGATGCGCGTGGTGCGGCGGCCGTCGGTGCCGGGCTACCGCTTCCTGCTGGCGGTCGGCATGCTGCAGGAGCTGACCCTGGCGCGCAAGCTCAGCACCCATGGCCTGAGCGCGGCGCAGCTCTCGGCGCGGCTTCGCACCGACCCGTTGCAGATCGAGCCGCTGCTCGACACCCTGGTCGC
>DASWSY010000503.1:0-1546 GCA_036402415.1 Rhizobacter sp.
GATGCTGTACCTCGACGACATCCAGCACACGAACCCGGAGTTCCTGCAGAAGTTCATCGCACTGGCCGATGGCACGCGCCGCATCGAAGGCGTGGTCGACGGCGAGACGCACAGCCACGACCTGCGCGGCAAGCGCTTCGCGATCGTGATGGCCGGCAATCCGTACACCGAGTCGGGCGATGTCTTCAAGATCCCCGACATGCTGGCCAACCGGGCCGACATCTACAACCTGGGCGATGTGCTCTCGGGACGCGAGCAGCTCTTCGCGCTCTCCTATGTGGAGAACTGCCTCACCGCCAACCCGGCGCTGCTGCCCCTCGCTTCGCGTGACCCGAAAGACGTGCAGTTGCTCGCTGAGCGCGCGGCCGGCGCGGAAGTGGCAAGCAGCAGCTTCTCGCACGGCTACAGCGGCGTGGAGCTCGAAGAACTCACCGCGTTGATGCAGCGGCTCTTTCGTGCGCGCGACCTGCTTCTGAAGGTGAACCTCGCCTACATCGCGTCGGCCGCGCAACAGGATGCCTACCGCACCGAGCCGGCCTTCAAGCTGCAGGGCAGCTACCGCAACATGACCAAGCTCGCGGCGAAGATCACGCCGCTGATGCGAGACGATGAGCTCGATGCGCTCCTGCGCGACCACTACCGCGGCGAGGCGCAGACCCTCACCACCGGCGCCGAGGAGAACCTGCTCAAGCTCGCCCACCTGATCGGCAAGCCGACCGAGGCCGAACGTGCGCGCTTTCGCGACATCTGCGACGAGTACGTGCGCCGCCGCAAGCTCGGCGGCGACGACGCCGACGGCAGCACCCGCATCGCGAGCACGCTGCTCGACGTGGCCCGCGCCGTCGAGACGCTCAAGCCCGAGCAGCCCAACGACGAGGGCCGCCGCATGGCCGAGGCGCTGCTGGAGCTGTCGGTCACCTACCGCAAGATCCTGCTGCCGCTCATCAGCGCCACCGAGCACCGGCTCAAGCTCGACAGCTCGATCCGCGACGAGGTGGAGCGTGTCGGCCGCGCACTCGAAGACGTGAAGCGCGGCAAGAAGCCCGACACCCGGCCCGAGCCCAAACCCAAGGCATGAACACGATGGACGAGCTGCTGCGCGAGATCGAAGCCACCCTCGCCGACGAGCGGCTGAGCGACGAGGAGAAGCGCTCGCTGACGCAGGCCCTTCGCGAGGCTTCACCTCCGGAAGACGGCCTGCGTCAGCTGCGCAACCGCGCCTTCGACCTCGTGCGGGCCCGCAGCGACAGCCCCGACCAGCTGGGCCTGCTCAAGTGGCTCGAAGGCGTGATGCGGGCGCTCGACGTCGGCCGGCTGCCGGCCGGCACGGTGCGCTCGCAGGCGCACTTCAGTCCCGGCACGGCCTGCCTCTCGGCCATCGTGCAGCAGCTCAGGTCGGCCCGGCGCAGCCTCGACCTGTGCGTCTTCACGCTCTCCGACGACCGCATCACCGATGAAGTGCTGGCAGCACACCGCCGTGGCGTGGCCCTGCGCTTCATCACCGACAACGACAAGGAGTTCGACCGCGGCAGCGACGTGGGCCAGT
>DASWSY010000504.1:0-5943 GCA_036402415.1 Rhizobacter sp.
CCGCCTGGCCGCGGCGCGAGGCGGCGTTCAGGTCCATGCCGAGCGTCCAGCGCCCGCCCACCGGCAGGGCCAGCAGCACGTTGCCGATGCGGCGCGGGGCGTACTGGGCAATGGGCAGTTCGCCGGTGTCGTGGGCATGCTGGAAGGTGGCATTGGCGCGGAACAGCGCCCCCGAGGCGAAACGCCGCTCGGCCTCCAGTTCCACGCCCTCGGCTGTCAGGCGGCCGACGTTGCGGTTGACCCAGACCAGCGTCGCCGGGTCGATGCTGCCGGCCACGAGGTGGCGCGCGGCGTTGTGAAACCACGAGAAGCTGAAGCGCCGGCGCGCGTCCGGGTGCCATTCGAGCGCGAGCTCGTTGCCCTTGACCGTCTCGCTGCGCAGGTTGCCGTCGCTGTAGACGAGGTCGCTGCGGTTGGGCAGTCGGTAGGCGCTGCCGTGAATGGCCTTGGCGACGAACTGGTCGGTGGGTCTCCAGTTGAGCGCGAGGCGCGGGTTCCATGCGCTCGGGCCGTTGCTCATGTGGTCGTAGCGCGCGCCGAGCGTGAGGGTCACCTGCTCCGAGACGCTGGCCTGGTCTTCCGCGTAGAACGAGACGCGGCTCGACCGGGCCTGCACGTCCCAGTAGGTCGTCTGGGCGGGGTCGAGGTCGAAGCTCTTGATGTTCTGCCGGGGGGCCTTCTGGAACTCGACGCCGGCGACGAGCGTGTGGCCGTTCCAGCGAGTGGTCAGCAGCCGGGCGTCGAGGCCCCACCACTGGCCGAGGGCCTCCTCGCGGTTGATGACCGGCGTGGAGGTGAGGGCGTATTCGCCGTCGAAGCGATAGCGGCCGACGAACAAGCGCAGTTGCGCCTGGCTCTTCTCGGCCACCTCGTGCTCCCAGCCCAGGTCGATCAGCGTTTCGGTGTCGTGGTAGTAGCTGCGCGGGTCGTTGAAGGCGAAGTCGATGTAGGTCGATGCGCCCTTCAGCCGCTCGGCATGCACGAGCGACGCGCGCCACGGGCCCTGCTCGGCGCGCAGGTAGAGGCTCTTGCGCTGCTCGTAGGTGTTGTGCGCGCGGCCGTCGCTGGCAGGCGGGTTGTCGTGTTCGGCGAGGTAGATCTCGGGGCCGCGCGAGCGTGTGCGCGAGGCGGAGAGGACAAGCGAGCCACCGTTGTCGAACTTGCGCATGCCTCCGAGCCGCACGATGTGGTTGTGGCCGGTGCCGGTGGAGAGGCTGCCTTCCACCCCGTTCTGATGCGACTCGCGTGTGATCACGTTGACCACGCCGAACAGCGCGTTCGCGCCATAGATCGCCGAGCCCTGGCCGGGAATGAACTCGATGCGCTCGACGAGCTCGATGTCGAGCGGGAAATCGGTGCCGAGGAACGCCATGTCGTAGACGTTCTCGTTGATGCGGTTGCCGTCGATCAGCAGCAGCACGCGGCTGTTGTAGTCGCCCTGCGCGAAGAAGCCACGCACGCCCAGGTACGAGTAGGTGTGGTCGTTGGCGACCGTCAGGCCCTTGACCGAGGCGAGCGCGTCGGCCAGCGTGCGCCAGCCGAAGGCGCGGATCTCGGCGGCGGTGATGACCGTCACCGACGAGGCACTCTGGCTGCGGCGCTGCGCGAATCGCGACGCGCCGGTGACTTCCATGTCGAGCAGGGTGTCCAGCGGCAGGGTGACCAGCGCGGCCACCTTGTCGACGGGAGGCTGTGCGGGCGGGGCTTCGGCCCGGCACAGGGTCGAGAGCGTGGCGATGGCGGCGGCGAGCAACAGCTGCTTGCCTGGGAGGGTGGGGCCTGGGTACTGCATGTGCGGGCGCGTTGTGGCGCATGGCCCCAGAAGACGGGACGTCTGCCGAACCGGTATCGGCAAGGGCGGCGGCCGACTTGATGGCCGCGGCCGAAAACCCGTGCTGCGCCTAGAGGGCGCGACCCAGGATCGTGCATAAGTCATGGGTACCATGGCGGCCGTCTTCCACCCCCTTGTGCGTGCGCACGCCATGCCCCCTGTCCCGCAACGCCCGACCGATCCGAAGGCGCCAAACGCGCTGCTGCTGCTGATGGAGGGCCGCGCGCCCTGGGAACTGGCCGCGAGCGTCGCCGCGGCCCCGCTGTTCAGCCGGCTCCCCCCGGGCGACGGGCATCCGGTGCTGGTCTTCCCCGGCCTGAGCGCGCCCGACCTCACGACCCTGCCGCTGCGCACCTTCCTGCGCTCGCGCGGCTACACGCCCTACGAGTGGGAACAGGGCTTCAACCTCGGCCCCCGCGACGGCGTGCTCGAAAAATGCCGCGAACGCGCCGACATGCTGGCGCAGAAGCACGGCGAGGCGGTGAGCCTCGTGGGCTGGAGCCTCGGCGGCATCTACGCGCGCGAGATCGCGAAGGAGCTGCCCCAGCACACGCGCTGCGTCATCACGCTCGGCACGCCCTTCAGCGGCCACCCGCGCGCCAACAACGCCTGGCGCCTGTACGAGTTCCTGAGCGGCCACAAGCTGAGCGAGGCCGACCCGCTGATCGACCAGGTGCGCCAGGCGCCACCGGTGCCGACAACCTCGGTCTATTCGCGCACCGATGGCGTGGTGTCCTGGCGCTGCAGCCTGAACGAGGCCTCGCCCTTGGCCGAGAACATCGGCATCCACGCGAGCCACTTCGGCCTGGGCATGAACCCGCTCGCGCTCTACATCGTGGCCGACCGCCTGGCGCAACAGCCCGGGCAGTGGCAGCCTTTCGCGCCGCCGGCGGCGGCCCGCTGGCTCTTCAAGACCACGCCACGCACTGCGGTATCGCAGCCGGTCGACACGCCGGCCGCCTGATACGGTTCACAGTCGCGCGACTTGCAGGAGCCGACCGTGAACACCTCTGCCTCACCCACCCGAACCGAACACGACAGCATGGGCACGCTGGCCGTGCCGGCCGACGCGCTCTACGGCGCGCAGACGCAGCGTGCCGTCGACAACTTCCCGATCAGCGGGCGCGGCATGCCGCCCGCCTTCCTGCGGGCGCTGGTGCTGGTGAAGCAGGCCGCGGCCCAGGCCAACGGCAAGCTCGGCCAGTTGCCGCCCGCGCTGGCCGAAGCGATCGACACCGCCTGCCAGCAACTCCTGGTGCTGCCCGACGACGAGTTGCGGCGCCACTTCCCGATCGACGTCTACCAGACCGGCTCGGGCACCAGCAGCAACATGAACGCCAACGAGGTGATCGCCTCGCTGGCGAGCCGGCAGCGTGGCGAGACGGTCCATCCCAACGACCATGTGAACGCCGGCCAGAGCAGCAACGACGCGATTCCCACCGCGCTGCACCTGAGCGCGGCGCTCGAACTGCATCGCCACCTGCTGCCGTCGCTCGACCATCTTGCGCAGGTGACGCGCCAGAAGGCCTTGCTGGTGCATCGCCATGTGAAGACTGGCCGCACGCACCTGATGGACGCGATGCCTGTGCGCATGAGCCAGGTGCTGCAAGGCTGGGCGCATCAGGTCGAGGCAGGCGCGGCGCAGCTTCGAGGGCTGATGCCGGCGCTGCAGCAGCTCGCGCAAGGTGGCACGGCGGTGGGCACCGGCGTCAACGCCCATCCGCACTTCGCCGCCGCGTTTGCCGCGGAGCTGGGGGCGATCACCGCCATGCCGTTCCGCCCGGCCGACAGCTTCTTCGCGGCGATGGGCTCGCAAGACACAGCCGTCGCGGTGTCGGGCGCGTGCAAGCGCGTGGCGGTGTCGCTGATGAAGATCGCCAACGACCTGCGCTGGATGAACTCGGGCCCGCTCGCCGGCCTGGCCGAGATCGAGCTGCAGGCGCTGCAGCCGGGCTCGTCGATCATGCCGGGCAAGGTGAACCCGGTCATTCCCGAGGCGACGACGATGGTGGCCGCCCAGGTGATCGGCCACGACGCCGCCATCACGGTGGCCGGCCAGTCGGGCAACTTCGAACTCAACGTGATGTTGCCGCTCATCGCGCACAACCTGCTGGAAAGCATCGCGCTGCTGGCCAACGCGAGCCGCCTGCTCGCCGACAAGGCCATCGCGAGCTTCACCGTCAACGAGCAGCGCCTGCAGGACGCCCTGTCGCGCAACCCCATCCTCGTGACCGCGCTCAACCCGCTGATCGGCTACGAACGTGCGGCGCAGATCGCCAAGCAGGCTTACCGGGAAGGCCGGCCGATCCTCGACGTCGCCGACGAGCAGACGGACCTGGGCCGCGAGCGCCTGGCGGAGCTGCTGAACCCCGAAAAGCTCACCGGCGCCGACTGAGGCCGGCGCGCGTCGCACCTGCACGCTGCGGCCTTGGAACGGCGTTTGCCGCTGCTGGTTTCCACCACGACGGAGACCGACATGACGCGACAGCCTGATCCCGGCGAACAGCGCATCGACATGCAGCGCGACGACGACCTGAAGCAATGGGCGCGCAAGCTCGATGCTTCCGAGGCCCAGATCAAGGAGGCCGTGCAGGCCGTCGGCGACCGGGCCTCCGACGTGGAGGAACACCTCAAGGGCAGCCGCAGCACCACCAATGCCGAGCGCACGCAGCAGGCGCTGAAGCCGCAGCCGGGCAGCGAGCGGCCACGCTGAACGCCCGTGGGTGAGGCAGCGGCGCCGTCCTACCGCACGCTGCACGGTGCGCCGACAGCCAGCGCTGCGGGCGTGCCGTATTTTGTGGGCTCCGATGCACCGCAGGAGTCGAGCATGTCTGACAACACCGAGCAGCGCGGCGGCCAGGATCGCCAGCGCATCAACGTCAACCAGGACCACGAGCTGCGCTACTGGGCGCAGAAATTCGGCGCCAGCGCCGAACAGCTCAAGAAGGCCGTCGAGAAGGTGGGTGACCGCGCAGAAGCGGTCGAGCGCCACCTGCGGAGCTCCGAGCGTGGTTGAGACCTGTACCGCCTGCGGAAGGCGCTACTTCCCCACTACGCCGAACTGGGGCACGCGCTGCGGCGCGTGCCTGGCGACAGAGTTCGAGAAGGAACTGGCGCGCGAGATCCTGCGCGCCACCGAACGCATGCCGCCGCGCCGATCCGACGCCGCCCCTGCCGATCGACGCGCGGCCGCCAGCCGCTGACCGGCGCGCCACCCTGGCCGGGCGAGAGCGGGGACAATGCCGCTTCTCGCCGCGCCGCCCTGCGCGGTGCCTTCCTTCGAATGGTCAGTGGTGTGAATTTGCAAGATCAAGACAAGCCGGGTCTCTCGCCATGGCGCCTGAGCGTGGCGCCGATGATGGACTGGACCGATCGGCACTGCCGTTATTTCCACCGCCTCATCACCCGCCGCACGCGTCTCTACACCGAGATGGTGACGACCGGTGCGCTGCTGCACGGCGACGTGCCGCGGCACCTCGACTTCAACCCCGAGGAGCACCCGGTGGCGCTGCAGCTCGGCGGCAGCGAGCCCGACGACCTGGCGCGCTGCGCCAAGCTCGCCGAGCAGTGGGGCTACGACGAGGTCAACCTCAACTGCGGCTGCCCGAGCGAGCGGGTGCAGCGTGGCGCCTTCGGTGCCTGCCTGATGAACGAACCCGCGCTCGTGGCCGACTGCGTGAAGGCGATGCGCGACGCGACCTCGTTGCCGGTCACGGTGAAGCACCGCATCGGCATCGACCAGAACGAGCACCACGGCTTCGTGCGCGATTTCGTCGGCACGGTGGCCAAGGCCGGCTGCGAGGTCTTCATCGTGCACGCGCGCAACGCCTGGCTCAAGGGCCTGAGCCCGAAGGAAAACCGCGAGGTGCCCCCGCTGCGCTACGAGACCGTCTACCAGCTCAAGCGCGAGTTCCCGCAGCTCACCGTGGTGCTCAACGGCGGCGTCAACCTGGCCGAGCACATCGACGAGCACCTGGCGCATGTCGACGGCGTGATGCTCGGCCGCGAGGCCTATCACAACCCGTGGCTGATGGCCGACTGGGACGAGCGCTACTTCGGCGAAGCACCGCAGGCGCTCGACCGCGCGGAAGTCGAATCGCGGATGGTGGCCT
>DASWSY010000505.1:0-1712 GCA_036402415.1 Rhizobacter sp.
AGCAGCGCGACGCGCGGGTCGTCGACGCCCCGGTTCTTCAGCCACTCGACAAGCGAGCGGCCCATCTGTTCGGTCTGAAGCCGCGCTTCGGCGGACTCGCGCGTGGTGGTGACCCAGGCGTTGAGCTCGACCAGCGTGGCGCGGTCGTGCCGCTGCCAGGCCTTGAAGGCTGCGGCGGCCACGGGCAGGTCGCTGCGGGCGAGCATGAGCTGGAGCTGGTCGAGCAGCCAGTCCCCGGCCTGCGATTCGTTGGCGACCCGGCCGGCTTCCACGGCCGCCTCCAGCCCTTCGGAATAGCTGAAGCCGCCCACCGGCAGCGCCGGCGACGCGAGCCACATCAGTTGCAGCAGCGACGTGGCCGACAGCGCCGGCTCGCGGCGCGACAGGGGCGTGGAGCGCATCAGTGGTCGTGCTTGCAGCCCGGGCCGTGCTCGTGGTGGGCATGGCCGTGGGGGTGATCGGCGTGTGCGTGCCCGTGATCGTGTGCGTGCGCGTGATCATGGCCATGGTCGTGCAAGTGCCCGTGGCCATGCCCACCACCCGCCGCATACGCGCCGCCTTCCGGCTCGAAGGGTGCCAGCTCCTCGGTCACGATCAGGTGCATGTGGCGCAGCATGTCGGCCAGCACATGGTCGGGCTCCAGGTGCAGGTGGTCGGGCTGCACTTCGAGCTGCACGTGGCGGTTGCCCAGGTGGTAGGCCGCGCGCAGCAGGTCGAGCGGCGTGCCGTGTTCGGGGCAGGTGCGCACCACCAGCACCGGCTGCGGCGTGGCGATCACCTTGATGAAGGAGCCGTCTTCGGCGAGCAGCACGTCGCCGCCCCGCACCACGCTGCCACGCGGCAGGAAGACGCCGAGCGTGCGGCCCTGCGAGTCTTCCGCGTCGAATCGGCTTTTCTGGCGCGTGTCCCAGTCGAGCACCACGGTGGCGGCACGCTTGAGCAGCACGGGGGCCAGTCCGCGGCCCTGGGCGATGAGTTTGTTGACGGTCAGCATGGCGGCAGTGTCTCAGCAATTGCCGGGCCGGGTGTGTGCTGGAATATGAATGAGAATCGCTCCTGTTACGATTCCATCTCCGGGGCTCACCCGGGAACCGCCTTCATTTCGAGGACATGCCATGAAGACCCCTTTCCTCCGCACCCTGGCTGCCGCCCTGCTGGCCGTGGGTTTCACCGCCGCCCACGCCCAGGTGATCAACCTCTACACCGCCCGCCACTACCAGACCGACGAGGCGCTGTACGCCAACTTCACCAAGGAAACCGGCATCAAGATCAACCGCATCGAGGGCAAGGAAGACGAGCTGCTCGAGCGCATCAAGAACGAAGGCGCCAGCTCGCCGGCCGACGTGTTCATCACCGTCGACGCCTCGCGCCTGGAGATCGCAGACAAGGCTGGCATCTTCGCCCCGGCCGGCTCCAAGGTGCTCGACGCGCGCGTGCCCGCGCACCTGCGCACCGCCAACTGGACGGCCTTCTCGACCCGCGCGCGCGTGATCGTCTACAACGCCAAGACGATCAAGCCAGAGTGGGTGCAGACGTATGAAGACCTGGCCAACCCACGTCTCAAGGGCCAGATCTGCGTGCGCTCGGGCTCGCATCCCTACAACCTGTCGCTGGGTGCGGCCCTCATCACCCACCACGGCGAGGCCAAGACCGAGACCTGGGCCAAGGGCGTGGTGGCGAACTTCGCGCGTGCACCCAAGGGTGGCGACACC
>DASWSY010000506.1:0-14049 GCA_036402415.1 Rhizobacter sp.
CCAGGCCGTCGGCCTCCTGCGCATCGCTCGCGTTCACCTGCACGGTGGTCACGAGCGAGGCCATGCTCTCGGAGGTCTGGTGCAGGCTCTTCGCCTGCTCCTCGGTGCGGCCGTGCAGCTCGTGGGCGCTGGCCGAGAGGCGGTCGCCCGCCATCGCCACGAGCTGCGCCTCGCTCCGGATGGTCGAGACGAGCTGCGAGAAGCGGCGCGTCATGCCCTCCATGGCGCGCGCCATGTCGGCCAGTTCGTCGCGGCCGGGCAGCACGCGCGACTGGGTCAGGTCACCGGCGCAGAGCGCCTTGACCATCTCGTCGAGCGCGCGCATCGAGGCGCTCAGGCTCTGGTGGAAACACAGCGCGACGTACAGCCACAGCACCACCGCGCCCGCCGCCAGCGCAGGCCCGGCGGCACTGCCGGCGAAGGCGAGAAGACCTGGCGCCGCCAGCAAGGGCGCGGCCAGCAGCACGAGCTTGCCGGGCAGCCGAAGCCGCTGCATGGCCGCCATGCCGGGGCGCAGCCACCACGAGAGAAGACGAGAGCGCATGCGGATCTCCATTCACCGCCGGTTCGGGCCGGTTGGTTTGCGGGATATCGGCAGGCCACGGCCAGCCTTGAAGAGGGTCTCCCCTGATGGGGTGCGGCCTGCGGAACACCCGGCCCGGCGCACGCGAGTAGAGTCGATCGACCCCCAAAAACTTCACAGGAGAGGCCCATGACCCAGGCCGTTCCAGACGCTTCGCCCGGCACACCGCGCATCACCTCGCGCTTCACCCGCAAGAGCACGGCACTCGAGGTGGTGGAAGGCCTGTCGCTCGCCGGACGCCACATCCTCGTGACCGGCGGGGCCGCGGGCCTGGGGCTGGAGACCTCGCGCGCCCTGGCGCGGGCCGGCGCCACGCTCACGCTGGCCGTGCGCGACATGGCCCAGGGCGACGCCGCGGCCACCCTGCTGAGCGGCGACACCGGCAACCCGAAGATCCGCGTGGCGCGCCTCGACCTGGCCGACCTCGCGAGCGTGCAGCAGTTCGCCGACGACTGGCGCACCCGCGGCGAGCCGCTGCACGTGCTCGTCAACAACGCCGGCATCATGGCCTGCCCGCTCAGCCGCAACGCCTTCGGATGGGAAGCGCAGTTCGCCACCAACCACCTCGGCCACTTCGCGCTCACGCGCGCGCTGCTGCCGGTGCTGCTGCAGAGCGAGGCGCCACGCGTGGTCGCGCTCAGCTCCTCGGGCCACCGCCTGAGCCCGATCGTGTTCGACGACATCCACTTCGAGCGCCGCGAGTACAACAAGTGGAAGGCCTACGGCCAGGCCAAGACGGCCAACGCGCTGATGGCGCTGCACCTCGACACGCTGCACGCGAAAGACGGCCTCACCGCCAACGCCGTGCACCCGGGCGGCATCCAGACCGGCCTGTCGCGCCACATCACGCGCGAGGAGATGGAGGCCATGGGCTGGGTGAAGCCGGGCGCCGAGCCGGGCTACCTGCCACCGGGTTTCAAGACCCCGGAACAAGGCGCGGCCACCACCGTGTGGGCGGCCACCGCGCCCGAGCTGCAGGGCCATGGCGGCCTGTACCTGGAAGACTGCAACGAGGCCGTGCCCTCGCCAGAGGGCGAACGCCGCTTCGGCTACGTGCCGCACGTGCGCGACCGCGAGGCCGCCGCGAAGCTGTGGACGGCGAGCGAGGCGATGCTCGCGCAGGCCGGCTACTGAACGGCTAACGCGCCAGCACGCGCTGCACCCAGGCCACCACGTCGGAGATCACCTCGGCGCGGTGGGTCTCGTGCAGCAGCTCGTGGCGCGCGCCGGGGTAGACCTTGACGGTGATGTCGTGAAGACCGGCCGAGCGGAAGCGCTCGACCAGCGGGTGGAAGTAGGCGAGCTTGCGATGCATCGCGTCTTCCTCGCCGACGAAGAAGAAGAGCGGCATGCCGGGCCGCAGCACGCGGAAGGCGCCCGGCGCCGTGGTGCGCGCATAGGCCGCATACATCGACTGGCGTGACTTCACGTTGAGCCGGTGGCCGCACAGCGGGTCGGCGATGTAGGCGTCGACCTGCGCCTCGTCGCGGCTGAGCCAGTCGTAGGGCGTGCGCCGCACCTGCGCGGGCGCGGCCTTGTCCTGCAGCTTCCAGGCCGAGGCGTTGCCGGCTT
The DNA here is from genome assembly GCA_036402415.1 of Rhizobacter sp. Lineage (GTDB taxonomy): Bacteria > Pseudomonadota > Gammaproteobacteria > Burkholderiales > Burkholderiaceae_C > Rhizobacter. The sequence goes on from DASWSY010000506.1 coordinate 2,156, forward strand.
CGGCGAGGTCGAGCGCCACGGTGCCGGTGAAGGCGGCGGCGTGCACGTCCTCGGCGTGGTCGAGCAGGTAGACCTTGACCGCGAACGAGCCCATGCTGTGCCCGAGGAGGACGAGCGGCACGCCCGGGTGGCGCTCGCGCGCGAACGCGCTGACCTGCCGCATGTCGGCCACCAGGCCGGCGAAGCCGCGCGGGCCGAGTTCGCCCTTCTCGTGCCGGCGCAGCGCCTCCTCGCCATGGCCGCGGTGCTCGTTGGCGACGACGGCCACACCGCTGGCGGCCAGCGCCTCGGCCAGCGCGGCGTAGCGGCGTGCGTGTTCGCCCATGCCATGGGCGATCTGCAGCACGCCGCGTGCGGGCGACGCGCCCGTCCACAGGTGCACGTCGATCGGGTGGCCGTCGTCGGCGACGAGCCGGTGGGTGGCGTGCTGCACGCTCATGCCGGCCCCGGGAGGTGGGTCACGATCCACAGCCACACCGGCGCGGTGAGGGCGAAGGCGAAGGTCGAGACGGTGATGGCCGCCGTGGTCTCGCCTTCGAGCGTGCCGTAGCGCTGCGCGAAGATGAGCGCGTTGTTGCCCGAGGGCAGCGCCGCGGCCATCACCACCACCGACAGCGGCAGGCCCGACAGGCCGAAGCCGAAGTAGCCCACGAGCAGCACCGCGGCCGGCAGCAGCACGAGCTTCCACAGCGACAGCCGCAGCGCGCCGGCCAGCGCACCCTGCAGCCCGTACTGCGCGAGCGACAGGCCGATCAGCACCAGGCACAAGGGCACGACCGCGTTGCCGAACTGCACCAGCACCTCGTCGACCAGTGCCGGCGTGGGCGCGCCGAGCGCGTTCCACACCAGGCCGGCGAGGATGGGCAGCACCACCGGGTGGATGATGGTCTTGCGTGCGGTGTCGAGCAGCATGCGGCCGATGTGCGCATCGGCCTCGCCGCTGCGGGCACGCTCGCGCGCCAGGTCGAGCTCCACCAGCGCGGTGAGCACGGTCAGCAAGGTGAGCGCGTGCAGGCTCACGATGGCCACGTGGATGGGCAGGCCCTGCTCGCCGAACATCGCCGCGGCCATCGGGATGCCGAGCTGCACCGTGTTGCCGAAGCTTGCGGTGATGGCGCGCACGCTCGGCGCGGCGGTGGGCAGGCCGGGCCGGCGCCGCTGCCAGGCGTAGAGCACGAGCATCAGCGCCACGATGGGCACGAAGAACACCGCCAGCGTGCGCCAGGGCAAGGTGGCGAAGTCGATGCGCGAGGTGGTGCGAAAGAGCAGCGCCGGCACGAAGATGTAGAAGGCCGCGTAGCCCAGCACGCGCGCCGGATCGCCCTCGCCCAGCCAGCGCTTGCGTCCTGCCCCGTAACCCACGGCGACCATCAGCAAGATGGCGAGGAGCTTGAGCAGGATGGCCGAATACATCTGGGAAGCGCCAGCCGCTCAGGGCCGGCCGGTCAGGGTCAGAAGAAGTAGTAGTTGACGTAGATGCCGCCGTGCGAGCCGTCGAGCGTCTGGCCGCCGGGAATGTTCTTCGGCTTGAACTTCTCGTTCACGTAGCGCAGCTTGATGCCGATGCTGTGGTACGGGAAGAACTCGCCCTCGACCACGGAACCCCAGGTCGGCTTGAAGTCGATGTTGGGGATGTCGTTGCTCGCCACGCCCGAGGCGCGCAGGCGGGCATTGGGCGTGTAGCGGGCGCCGCCGCCGAGGCGGAACCAGCTCGTGAGCCGGTAGTGGCCGAGGAACTCGATCGGCGTGCGGTCCCAGCGCACGTCGGCGTTGGAGGCATTGACCTGGTCGACGTGGTAGCCGACGAGCGCCTGCATCGACACCTGGTCGGTGAAGCGCAGCTCCACGCCGCCATGCAGCGCGAGCAGGCCGCCCGCGTGCACCTTCGCGTCGTCGAGGTCATCGTCTTCGAAGTAGACAGTGGCGATGGTGTCGCCGCCGAACGTGAGGCCGGCGCCGACCACCGGTTTCACCTGGACCTGTGCCGATGCGCCGCCCACGGCCAACAGGGCCATCGCAGCGATGGCAAACGTCTTGTTCACGAAATCTCCCTCCATCGGTCGTTGTATGAAGCTTGGAAATGCGTGCCGCCCTCACGGCACGTGGGTTCACGCACGGGTCAGAAGAAATACCCGACGAAATAGATGCCGGCGTGACTGCCCTTCAGGTCGCTCGCGCCGGGAAAGGTCTTGGACTTGAACTTCTCCGACACGTAGCGCAGCTTGATCCCGAAGTACCGGCCGATGGTGAATTCGCCTTCGACCACGCCGCCCAGCGTGTCCTTGAAGTCTTCGTTCGGCACGACCCCGCTGGCCGCGCCCGAGGCGCGCGTGCGCACCCGGGTGCTGTAGCGTGCGCCGCCGCCGACCCGGAAGGTGTCGGTGAGCCGGAAGTGGCCCAGCAGCTCGATCGGCACCCGGTCGAAGCGCACGTCGCCGTTCGACGCCGAGATGTCGTCGGCGTGGTAGCCCACCAGCGTCTGCACCGACACCAGCGGCGTGAACTGCAGCTCCAGGCCCGTGGTCACCGCGATGAACCCCCCCGCGCGCACCTTGTCGGATTCGCCGTCGGAATACACCACCCGCGCGACCGTGTCGCCGCCGCCGGTGAGACCCAGGCCCAGCAGCGGGCGCACCTGCACCGGCTGTGCCCACGCGCTGGCGGCCATTCCGAATGCAAGCGTCGCGACGGCCAGGCTTCTCTTCATGGGGCACCTCGTGATGTGGGGAGGGCGTTCATTGTGCCGCCGCGCTGCGCGCCTGTCGCTCACGCGGCCTTCTTTGCCGCGGCCTTCTTCGCGGGCGCGGCCTTGGCGGCGGCCGTCTTGGCGGCAGCGGTTTTCGCCGGCGGCTTGCCCGCGCGTGGCTGGAACTCGAAGCTCACCTTGCCTTCCTTCTTGTCGAAGGCGAGGAAGGCCTTGAACTTGCGCCGCGTCTTGTTGGAGACGAAGTTCTCCAGCAGGTCGGTCTTGCCCGTGGTGAGCAGCTTCGTCATCTGCTCGCGCGCCACCGGCTGCTGCAGGATGATCTTGCCGCTCTTGAAGTCGCAGGTGACGTTGGCGCCGACCGCGTGCTCGCAGACGTAGCTCGTGCCGTGCTCGAAGACGCGGCCCTGGTCCTTGGGGCAGGGTCCGAGCGACTCCTGACCGGAGAAGTCGACCGGCTCGCCCGACTCGCCTTCCTTCTTCGCGTCCTCGCCGAAGTCGAACTCGAGCTTCCAGTTCTTGATCTCGTCGTCGAACACCAGCTTGAGCTCGGCAGTGAAGGGCCAGCCCGCCTTGGAGCGGAAGCCTTCGAGCGGGCCGATCTTCTTGTTGGCGAGGAATTCCTCGACCTCGTGCAGCTCGAAGCTGCGGCCGCCGGGGATCTTGCCGATGGAGAAGCCGCACCCCTCGCCATCGCCGGACTTTCCGGTGCAGGTGAAGCGCCGGTAGTTCTCATTCACGATGCCGCCGCAATTCGGGCAGGGGGTCTTGAGCGTGGCGTAGTCGCCCGGGATGGTGTCGCGGTCGTATTCCTTGGCCTTGGCGACGATGCGCTGCGTCATCGCGGCGATCTCGGCCATGAACTTCTCGCGGCTGAGCTTGCCCTTCTCCATCTCCGACAGCTGGAATTCCCAGTTGCCGGTGAGCTCGGGCTTGGTGAGGTCTTCCACGCCCAGGCCGCGCAGCAGCGTGGCGAGCTGGAAGGCCTTGGCGGTCGGGACCAGCTCGCGCCCGTCGCGGTGGATGTACTTCTCGAGGATCAGGCCTTCGATGATGGCCGCGCGTGTGGCCGGCGTGCCGAGGCCCTTCTCCTGCATGGCCTCGCGCAGCTCGTCGTCGTCGATCAGCTTGCCGGCGCCTTCCATCGCCGACAGCAGCGTGGCTTCGGTGTAGCGCGCGGGCGGCTTGGTCTTGAGCGCGTTGGCGTCGACCGCCTCGGTGCGCACCACCTCGCCCGTCTCGACTGCCACGAGGTTGGCGTCGTCTTCCTGCGCCTCGCGGCCATACACGGCCAGCCAGCCGGGCTTGACCATCACCTTGCCGTTGGTCTGGAAGCTGTGGCCCGCGGCGACGGAAATGCGCGTCGTGACCTGGAACTCCGCCGGCGGGAAGAAGACGGCGAGGAAGCGCTTGACCACCATGTCGTACAGCTTGGCCTCGACCTCGGTGAGGCTCTTGGGCGCGATCAAGGTCGGGATGATGGCGAAGTGGTCCGACACCTTGGCGTTGTCGAAGATGCGCTTGTTGGGCTTGACGTAGCCCTCCTTGATCGCCTTCTTCGCATGCGTGGACAGCGCCTTCAGCGGGCCGGGCATGTCTTCGGTGGCGATCATCTCCATGGTGTTCTTCACCACGGCCACGTAGTCTTCCGGCAGGTGCTTGCTGTCGGTCCGCGGGTAGGTCAGCGCCTTGTGCTTCTCGTACAGCGCCTGCGCGATGCTGAGCGTGGTCTTGGCCGAGAAGCCGAAGCGCGAGTTGGCCTCGCGCTGCAGCGTGGTCAGGTCGTACAGGCCGGGCGAGCTCTGCGTGCTGGGCTTGCTTTCCTCGGTGACGGTGGCGGGCTGGCCGCGCGCGGCATCGGCGATCGCCTGGGCCGTCTTCGCATCCCACACGCGGTCGGCCCGTTGCTCGGGGTCGTCGGCGTTCTTCTTCCACTTGGGGTCGAACCACTTGCCTTCGTATTCACCCGCCTGGGCGGCGAAGCTGGCCTTGATTTCCCAGTAGTCGCGCGCCACGTGCTTGCGGATCTTTTCCTCGCGCTCGACCACGATGCTGAGCGTGGGCGTCTGCACGCGGCCGACGGTGGTGAGGAAGAAGCCGCCGTCGCGCGAGTTGAAGGCCGTCATCGCGCGCGTGCCGTTGATGCCCACGAGCCAGTCGGCTTCCGAGCGGCTGCGCGCGGCTTCGGCCAGGCCCTGCAACTCCTTGTCGGAGCGCAGGTTCTCGAAGCCCTCGCGGATGGCCTGCGGCGTCATGCTCTGCAGCCACAGGCGCTTCACCGGGTGCTTGCTCTTCGCGTGCTGCTGGATCAGGCGGAAGATCAGCTCGCCCTCGCGCCCCGCGTCGCAGGCGTTGATGAGTTCGCTCACGTCCTTGCGCTTGACCAGCTTGACGATGGCGTTGAGCCGGCCCTTGCTCTTGTCGATCGGGTTCAGCTCGAAGTGCGGCGGGATCACCGGCAGGTTGGCGAAGCTCCACTTGCCGCGCTTGACGTCGAACTCCTCCGGCGCCTTGATCTCCAGCAGGTGGCCGACCGCCGAGGTGACGATGTGGTGCTCGCCCTCGAAATATTCGTCGTGCTTCTCGAACTTGCCGGCGACAGGCGTCAGCGCACGCACGATGTCCTGTGCGACCGACGGCTTCTCCGCAATGATCAGTGACTTGCTCATGGCTCTTTCTGCGTTCTTTCGTGCCGGGGTGGCCGGCGCTCTCTCTACAATCCGGGCTCTCGCGCGCATGCGCGTGCGCACACGTGTATGTGCACACACGCACGCGCGCACCCATGAATTCAATGTACCTAATCAGACCGATGACGCAAGCCCGCCGCGCCGCAGCCCCTTCCCCCTCGGCCAAGCCCGCCTCCAAGACCGCGTCCAAGGGCAAGCGCATCCAGGTCCGCCGCAGCGGCGTGCACGGCAAGGGCGTCTACGCCATCGCGCCCATCGCCCGGGGCGAGACCATCATCGAATACAAGGGCGAGACCATCTCGTGGCCGGAGGCGCTGCGCCGCCACCCGCACGATCCGAACGATCCCAACCACACCTTCTACTTCTCGCTGGACAGCGGCGATGCGATCGACGCCAACGTCGGCGGCAATGCCGCACGCTGGATCAACCACGCCTGCAACCCGAACTGCGAAGCAGACGAGCACAATGGCCGTGTCTTCATCAAGGCCTTGCGTGCCATCAAGCCGGGCGAGGAGCTGTTCTACGACTACGGCCTCACCATCGATGAGCCCTACACGGCCAAGTTGAAGAAAGAGTACGAATGCCGTTGCGGCGCGAAGAACTGCCGGGGCACCATGCTGTCGCCGAAACGCTGAGGACCGCCGACCGATGAACAGCTCTTTGCAATGGGGAGCCGAGTCGCTGTGGCAGCGGCTGGAGCCGCTGTTGCCCGGACTCAGCGTCGAGGTGGTGGCGCGCAGCGCGTCCACCAACAGCGCGCTGCTGGAGCGCGCCCGCGTGCGCGCCGAGCCGCCGACCGACGAGCTGGTGCAGGTGCGCCGCAGCGTGGAGAGCGGTGCCTTCGGCCGCCGCGCCGCCGACGCCCAGCCCTGCCTGCTGGTGGCCGAGCACCAGACCGGCGGCCGCGGGCGGCTGGGGCGCACCTGGCACGCCAGCCCCGGCACCTCGCTCACGTTCTCGCTCTCCTTGCCGCTCAACCCGGTCGACTGGTCGGGCCTGTCGCTGGCCATCGGCGTGGCCATCGCCGACGCCCTCGACCCGGCGGGCCGGCGCATCGGCCTCAAGTGGCCCAACGACCTCTGGCTGATGGACGCCACCCCCGACGCCGGCGCGCCCCCCGGGCGCAAGCTGGGCGGCATCCTGATCGAAACCGTGAGCGCCGGTTCGGTGCGCCTGGCCGTGGTCGGCATCGGGCTCAACGTGAAGCCCCAGCCGCTGGACGACCTCAGCAGCGGCTACGCCTGCCTGCAGGAACTCGACCTCGAGGCCACCGCCCCGAGCGCGCTGGCCCTGGTAGCCGAGCCGCTGGTGCGCACGCTCAAGACCTTCGAGCAGGAAGGCTTCGCGCCCTTCGCGGAACGTTATGCCGCGCGCGACCTGCTGCGCGGCCAGGTGGTCACCACCACGCAGGCCGGCGTGCCCACCGGGCTGGCCGCGGGCGTGTCGCCCAAGGGCGCGCTGCTGGTGCGCGCCGGCGAGACGGTGCACGAGGTGAGCAGCGGCGAGGTGAGCGTGCGGCTCGCACGCGACGACGACAGCCGCGCCGGAGACAGCCGCTGATGCTGCGCCTGCTGGTCGTGCTGCTCCTGCTGGCCAACGTCGCGTTCTACGCCTGGACGCAGGGCATGCTCGACAACGTGGTCGGCGTGCGCGCCCAGGGCGACCGCGAGCCCGAGCGCCTGAACCGGCAGGTGCGGCCCGAGACGATCCGCGTGCTGCCGGCCTCGGCGGTGACGCTCGCCGCCGTCTCCACCGAAGCACCGCCGGCCTGCCTGGAAGCGGGGCCGTACACGCCGGCGCAGATCGCAGCCGCCGAAGGCGTGCTGCAGACCGTGCTGCCGGCCGGCAGCTGGGCCAGCCTCAAGACCGAGGCGCCCGCGGTGTGGATCGTCTACATGGGCAAGTATTCCAACCGCGAATCGATGCAGAAGAAGGCCGACGAACTGCGCCGGCTGAAGATTCCCTTCGAGGAGCTGCGCAACGGGTCGCCCGAGCTGGAAGGCGGCCTGGCCCTCGGGCGCTACGACAACCGCGCCGCCGCCGACAAGGCGCTCGCCGAGGTCACCCAGCGCGGCGTGCGCACTGCGCGCGTGATGCCGCTCACGCCGCCGGTCGTCACCCACAGCCTGCGGGTCGAGCGCGCCGACGCCACCCTGCAGGCCCGCCTGGCCGGCCTGCGCGCCGAGGCCCTGCAGGGCAAGACGTTCAGCGCCTGCGCGCGGCCCTGAGCCGAAGCGCCCGCTCCCGGACGAGCGCCGCCACCGCGAGCGCCAGGCCAAGCAACCACACGGTGCCCAGCGCGCCGCCCCCGTCGTCGCCCGAGCCGCCGCCCGGTGACGCCGGCGAGGCCGCGTAGCGCAGCGCCGCGTCCGCGTCCAACACCCCCGCACCACAGGTGTTGGTGGTGCAGACGCAGATCTCCGGGTTCGCGGACGAGCACGCCGGCACGCCGGTGGACGACTGCACATGCGGGCGTGCCGTCGAGCGCAGGCCGGTGTGGATCTGCGCCACCGAGAGCTGCGGGTTGCGGCTCAGCATGAGGCTGATCACGCCCGAAACCACCGGTGTCGCGAAGCTGGTGCCGAACACGTTGCCGTAGCCGTCGGCGCCGGGTGCCTGCGTGCCGGTGTTGAGCAGGGTGAGCAGGCCGTCGTCGGCATCGGGGTCGCCGCCCACGGTGGAGATCGTGACCTGCGGGCCGAAGTTGGAGTACGAGGCCTTGAGCCCGTCGCGCGCCAGCGCCGCCACGGCGACCACGCCGCTGCAGCTTGCCGGCCGCGTGACCGCGCCCGCCTCGTTGCCGGCCGCCGCGACCACCACCACGCCCAGGCTCGCCAGTTCGTCGACGGTGCTCTGGTACAGGCCACCGCAGGCCGCGCTGCCGCCGAAGCTGATGTTGACGATGCGCGCCGGGTTCGGGTTGACCGGCGCGCCGGGCACCGGCAGGCCGGCGGCCCAGCGCATGCCGTCGGTGATGTCGAGCACCGTGGCGCCGCACTTGCCGGCCACGCGCACCGGCAGCACGCGCCCGTTCCAGTTCACGCCGGCCACGCCGATGGTGTTGTTCGTCGCGGCGGCGACGATGCCGCTGATGATGGTGCCGTGCCAGGAGCTCGGGAGCTCGGGGCAGTCGCCGAAGAGGGCCGGGTCGCCGGTGATGTCGCCCTGCGAAACCCAGTCGCCCGGGTCCGACGGGTCGGTGTCGCGGCCGTTGCCATCGTTGGCGTACTCGACTTCGGAGACGAAGTCGTGGCCGGGCAGCACGCGGCCGGCCAGGTCGACGTGCGAGGTGATGCCGGTGTCGAGCACCGCCACCACGGCCGAGGGCTGGCCGGTCTGCAGCGCCCAGGCGTTCTGCACGCCCGGCGCGCCGAAGCTCGGCAACTGCCCGCCGGTGGTTTCGCCATCGGGGCGCAGCCACCACTGGCCCAGGTCGGTGGGCGAGACGTAGGGGAAATACACGTCGTTGGGTGTGGGCGCGGCCTGGAGCAGCCGCTCGCGGCTGTTGGGCTCGACCCACTCGACTTCCGGCCGGGCCCGCAGGCGCTCGGCCATCGCCAGGGCTTCCGCGGGCGAGAGCCGGCGGCCGAAGTTCAGGTGCTGCGCATCGCGTCCCGCAGGGCGGGTGCGTGCCTCGGTCATGCGTTCGGCTTGCAGCACGGCTTGCAGGCGTTCGGCATGGGCTGCCCGCGCCGGGGCGGAAAGACGGGCGGCACGTTCATGCGCCGGGGCGTCCCGGAGCTTGACGATCAGCCCGTCGACCGGCGCTGCCTGAGCGCCCCAAGCCACCGCCGCCACGACGACGGCCGCTCCCCACTGCCTGCAATGTTTGCCGATGATCCCCATGGCGCGTCGACTCCTTCATGACGGAGCGCCGCGGGGATGGACCTCATCGCCGGCGGCGCGAAACCTTCATGGGGCAAGCACGGTGCCGCTGCACCTGGAGGGCGGCCACCGCCAGGGCGAGACCGGCCAGCCAGACCAGCCCCAACCCGCCGCCTCCACCGTCTCCACCGCCCGTCGCCAGCGGAGGCGCGGCCGCAGCGGCGACGTGGATGCTCTGCTCCGAGGTGGATTGGGCACCGGAGCTGTCCGTGAGCGTGAGGCTGACGCGGAAACGCCCTGTGGCCGAAGGGGTGACGGCCACCGTCGGACCGGTGGTGGTGCCGAGCGTGGTGACGATGCCGCCGCCGTCCACGAGCGCCCACTGGTAGGCGGTGATGGTGCGACCGCCGAGCACGTAGCTGCCGGCCGCGCTCAGGGTGAGCGCCTCGGCAGCCCGCGGGGTGCTGGGGCTCTGGCCGATGCGGGCCTGCAGGCCGCGGTCGGCCGCGAGCACCGCGCCACGGGTGTCGAGCATGCCGGCGCCGCAGGTGCTGGTGGTGCAGTAGCACTCGCCCTGTGGGGTGTTGTCGGGGGCGCGGCAGGCCACCGTGCCAAGAGCGCCGCCGGTCGCCGGGAAGGGCCGGGCGCTGCCCTGCAACGCGGCCCGCACCTCGCTTGCGGTCATCGTCGGGCGCACCGACATCATCAGGCCCACCGTGCCGGCCACCAGCGGTGCCGAGAAGCTGGTGCCGAAAGCGGGGTTGTCGCCATCGGTATACGCCGACGCGGCTGGCGTGGTGGCGCCGGTGTTGGTGGCGGTCATGATGGGGTACACGCAGGTGGCGCCCGTCATGTCGACGCAGTTGCCGCCCGGCGCGGCGATGGTGACCTGCGGGCCCACGTCGGCAAAGCCGACCTTGCTGCCCGCATGGCGCAAGGCAGTGACGGCGATGACCCCGTTGCAGTTGGCGGGCGACGAGACGGCGAGGCCGTCGCTGTTGCCGGCCGAGACGACGACCACCACGCCCGCGGCCACAACCTCGTTGATGGCCTGCTGGTAGGTGTTCGAGCAGGCGCCTTCACCGCCGAGACTCATGTTGATGACCTTCGCCGGAACAGCCGGCGGGGGAACGAACGCGGTGCAATTGCCTTGCCCGTCGGTCGTCCGGCAGATGTCCGTCGCGCCCGCTGCCCAGCGAATACCCGCGGCAATGTCGGAGGTGAAGCCGCCGCACTTGCCCAGCACCCGCACCGGCAACACGCGCACCGTGCGCCCGACGCTGGCCATGCCGATGCCGTTGTCGGTCAGGGCGCCCACGAGGCTGGCGGTCTGGGTGCCGTGCCAGCTGCTGTCTTCGACCAGGCAGCCGCTGAAGTTGGCGGTGGCGGTGTCGGCACTGCTGACCCAGTCGCCCGGGTCGGAAGGATCGGCGTCGCGGCCGCCGCCATCGTTGGCGGTCGCCAGGGCGATGGCTGAATCGCCCGAGATCATGTCGTAGCCCGCCAGCAGGTTGCCCACGCCGGCGCCCAGCAGGTCGGGGTGGTCGAAGCGGATGCCGGTGTCGAGCACGGCCACCACGACCGAGTTGCTGCCGGTGGTGGTGTCCCAGGCCGTCTCGGCGTTGATGGCAGACACCAGCGTGGCGCTCGGCGGCTTGAGGTACCACTGGCCCGCCACCGGCCCGCCCGAGACGAGCGGAACGCTGGCATAGCGCGGGTCGTTGGGCGGCGCGAGGCGCCGGTGCCGCACGTCCGGTTCGGCGTATTCGACTTCGGGCTGGGCGGCGAGTTGCCGGGCCAGTTCGGCCGACCCGATGCCGCTCGCGCTCATCACCTGCGTGCGCTCGCTCACGGAGGCCCCCACGTTGAGCGCCACGCCCAAGCGCCGCCCCAGCGTCAGCGCACGCTCCGCGCCGGCCGCCGCCGCCTGCGCCCGTTCCACTCCGAGCGCCGCCCCGGACTTGAACTTCACGATGACCCGCGCGTTCGGCGCGGCCGCCACGGCGCTCTGCGCCTGCACCGGCGGCGTATGAAGACCCAGCGGTGCCAGCAAGGCAAGGGCGACCGCGGCGGGCCAGGATGTGCGCATGAAAAAGCTCCTGTTGGAATTTGTGCCGCTGGCCGCCTCTCCATGGATACCCCGGCGCCCAGCGTGGCGGCAAGTGTAGGCAGGCCCATCACGGCTGCGTTTCACCGCAGGTGGCAAACGACCGGACGGATACGCCCGGTTTCAAGAAAACCGGGCCATGCATGAAAAAAGGCCTCTTGCGAGGCCTTTTTGCTGCGGTGCGCAACGCCAGATCACTTGGCGATGACGCGCACCATCTCCAGCACCTTGTTGGAGTAGCCCCACTCGTTGTCGTACCAGGACACGAGCTTGACGAAGGTGCCGTCGAGCGCGATGCCGGCCTCGGCGTCGAAGATCGAGGTGCGCGGGTCGCCACGGAAGTCGGTCGCGACGACCTTGTCTTCGGTGTAGCCCAGCACGCCCTTCAGCGCGCCTTCGGACTGCGCCTTCATTTCCGCGCAGATCTCGGCGTAGGTCGCGTCCTTGACCAGTTCGACGGTCAGGTCGACGACCGACACGTCCGAGGTGGGCACGCGGAAGGCCATGCCCGTCAGCTTCTTGTTCAGCTCGGGGATGACCTTGCCGACGGCCTTGGCGGCGCCGGTGCTGC
>DASWSY010000507.1:0-14063 GCA_036402415.1 Rhizobacter sp.
CTTGAGGGGCCGCGCCTAACTCACTTCGCGGCCTTTGGCCGCTACGTTCAGACAAGAGGCGCGAAGTCAGTTCACGAAGCGCGCTCACGCGCGCGCCCCTCAAGCCCTGCGCTCCTCGACGCCACCCACGGGAGCGATACAGCTCGCTTCGCATCGCAACAAGGGCGGAGCGCTGCGCGCCCGCCTTGAAGCACGAGGCGAAGCGAGTCGAGAGTGTGATGCCCGCGAAGCGGGCGGCGGTATCCCGGGGCCCTTGAGAGCCGTCGAGCAGCGCAGGGCTTGGGGTGGCGTGCGCAGCACGCTTCGTCAACTGACTTCGCGCAGTTGTCTGAACGCAGCGAGCGAAGCTCGCGGAGTGAGTTCTGCGCGACACCCCGAGCACGAGCAGCGCAGAGAAGTCGCCCCTAGGGCGACCGGCGAACGGGGTCGCCTTTTCTTTGGTTACTTTCTTTTGGCGAAGCAAAAGAAAGTGACTCGCCCGCCGGGGCGAAATCCCGGCAGCAGCCTCACGCAGTGAACCAACCCCCACCACGTCAGTGCTCCGTCCCAAGGTAAGCCGCCCGCACCGCCGGAGAAGCCTGCACCTCAGCCGGCGTCCCCTCCATCAACTTCGTCCCAAACTCCATCACCACGATCCGATCCGTGACCTGCATCACCAGATCCATGTCGTGCTCGACCAGCAGGATCGACAGACCCTCCGAGCGAAGCTGCCGCAACACCTCCACCAGCGCCTGCTTCTCCTTGTGGCGCAGGCCAGCGGCGGGCTCATCCAGCAAGAGCAACGCAGGATCCGCGCACAAGGCCCGCGCAATCTCCATCAAGCGCTGCGGCCCCATCGCCAGATTCCCCGCCTGCTCATGCAAATACTGCTCCATCCCGATGCGCTTCAACTGCCGCTCCGCTTCACGCAGCAGCGAACGCTCCTCGGCCCGGTCGAGCCGCAGCATCGCCGACGCCACGCCACGCGAGCCGCGCAGATGCGCCCCCAGCGCCACGTTCTCCAGCACCGTCATGGTCGGGATCATCTTCACGTGCTGGAAGGTGCGGCAGAGGCCACGCCTCGCGATGTCGCGCGAGGCCATGCCGTCGATGCGCTGGCCGCGGAAGGTGACCGCGCCGCTCGTGGCCGGCAACACGCCCGTCACGAGGTTGAAGGTGGTCGACTTGCCCGCGCCGTTGGGCCCGATCAGGCCGACGATCTCGCCCGCCCTGACCTGGAAGCTCACGTCGTTGACCGCCACCAGCCCGCCGAATTGCTTGCGCACGGCCTGCACGTCGAGCACCAGCTCGCCCTGCGGCGGCTTGGTCTGCTCGGCGAGCGGCGCGGCGTCGTGCCAGTCGACCTTGCGCTTGACCGGGGGCAGCCAGCCTTCGATGAAGGCCCACACGCCGTCACGCGCGTAATGCAGCACCAGCACCAGCGCGATGCCGAAGACGATCACCTCGTAGTTGCCGCTGCTGCCCATGAGCTTGGGCAGCCACACCTGCAGCTGCTCTTCCAGGATCTTCACGATGCCGGCGCCGACGATCGCGCCCCACACATGGCCCACGCCGCCGAGCACCGCCATGAAGAGGTACTCGATGCCCTTGTTGAGGCCGAAGGGCGAGGGGTTCACCGTGCGCTGGAAGTGCGCGAAGAGCCAGCCCGAAACCGCCGCGAAGAGCGCCGCGATCACGAAGGCCATCACCTTGGTCTGGAAGGTGTTCACGCCCATGGCCTCGGCCATCGTCGTGCCGCCCTTCACCGCGCGCAGCGCGCGGCCCACGCGCGAGTCGAGCAAATGCAGCGTCGCGAACGAGGCCAGCACCACGATCACCCACAAGAGGTAGTAGAAGCTGCGGCCGGAGCGCAGCTCGGTGCCGAAGAAGTTGATCGCCGGCAGGCCGAGCAGGCCGTCGTACTTGCCGAGCGCGTCGATGTTGCCGAGCGTGTAGTACAGGCTCAGGCCCCAGGCGATGGTGGCCAGCGGCAGGTAGTGGCCCGACATGCGCAGCGTGACCCAGGCGAGCACGAGCGCGAACACGGCCGTGATCACGAGGCCGATCCAGACCGTGACCCACGGCGAGAAGCCATGGACCGTGGTGAGGTAGGCGGTGGTGTACGCGCCCATGCCGACGAAGGCCGCCTGCCCGAACGAGGTGAGCCCGGCCACGCCGGTCAGCAGCACCAGGCCGAGGGCGACCAGCGCATAGAGGCCGATGTAGTTGGCCTGGGTGATCCAGAACTCGGGCACCGGCAGCAGCGGCAGCACCGCCACGGCCAGCACGAAGACGATGAGGGAGATGCGACGGATGTTCATGTTCTTGTCTCGCTCACTCTTCGTCGTCGTGGCCGTGGAGGAAGGACCTCCAGAGCAGCACGGGGATGATCACGGTGAAGACGATCACCTCCTTGAAGGCACTGGCCCAGAAGGAGCCGTAGCTCTCGAGCACGCCGACGAAGATGGCGCCGAGCGCCGCGGCCGGGTAGCTCGCCAGCCCGCCGAAGATGGCGGCGACGAAGCCTTTCAGGCCGATGAGGAAGCCGGAGTCGTAGAAGATGGTCGCGGTGGGCCCGATCAGGAGGCCCGACAGCGCGCCCATGAAGGCGGCGAGGCCGAGCGTCAGGCGGCCGGCGCCGGAGGTCGAGATGCCCATCAGCCGCGCGCCGAGCCGGTTGACCGCGGTGGCGCGCAAGGCCTTGCCGCGCAGCGTGAGCTCGAAGAAGACGAAGAGCGCCGACATCAGCGTGATCGTCGCCACGAAGATGATGAAGGCCTGGCCCGAGACCGTGACCGGGCCGAACTGGAAGCGTTCGTCCCAGAAGCTCGGGTTGCGGAAACCTTCGGCACCGAAGAACACGAGGCCGAGGCCGGTGAGCGCGAAGTGCACGCCGACCGAGACGATGAGCAGCACCAGCACGCTCGCGTCGGCCAGCGGCTCGTAGGCGAGGCGGTACACCAGCGGGCCGAGCGGCGTGACGACCGCCAGCGTGAAGAGGCTTTGCGCCCACAGCGGCCAGCTCCGCGGGCCGGCGAACCAGGCCACGGCGAAGACGAGCACCGGCACCGCGAGCGTGAGCAGCGCCTCCTTGGCAAGCACGCCCGAGGCGAGCCCACGGCGCATGCCGCGCACGCCGTCGACGACGGCCGCGATCACCGCCACGGCGAGCAGCAGCCACACCGTGCCGGGCAGGTCGCCATGGCGATGCCAGAAGCTGCCGACCGGGTTGCCGTTTTGCAGGATGGCCAGCGTGATCGCGCCATAGGCGACGAAATCACCCTGCCCGATGAAGATGATGCGCGTGATGGCAAACACCAGCACGGTGGCCAGGGCCAGCAGCGCATAGATGGCGCCATTGGTGACACCGTCTAGCGCGAGGATGCTGGCAATGGAGAGATCCATGATGAATTCTTTTGAGGGCACGAAGCCGAGGCAATGCGAGCGCGCAGCGCCTCGCACATCAAGCTACGCCCGGGGGAACCGGCTTTGCCGGGCCCCTCGGGTGGCGCCCCTTGGGGGCAGGAGCGCAGCGACTGGGGGGCTTAGTTCTCCACGTCCCACTCACCCTTGACCACCTTGAGGATCACGCCGGTTTCCGTCGTGAAGCCCCAGTGGTTGTCCTTCGAGTAGGTCACCACGCCTTGCGACAGCACCGTGCGGCCCATGTTCTCGATCGCATCGCGCAGCGCGCTGCGGAAGGCTTGCGTGCCCGGCTTGCCGGCCTTGAGTGCGACCGGCACGGCCTTCTCGAGCACGATGACGGCGTCATACCCGTGCGCGCCGAACTGGTTGCGGCTGCCGGCGCCATAGGCCTTCTCGTACTTCTGCACGAAGTCGAGCGCGAGCTTCTTCGAGGGGTGCGAATCGGGCAGCTGCTCAGGCGCGACCGCCGGGCCCGAGACGACGAAGGAGCCTTCGACGTCCTTGCCGCCGATGCGCATCAGGTCGCGCGAGGCCGCAGCATGGGTCTGGTAGATCGTGCCCTTGTAGCCACGCTCGATCAGGCCCTTGTGCGGCATGGCAGCACCGGAGCCCGACGCGACGACGAGGATGGCCGGCGGGTTGGCTGCGACGAGCTTCAACGCCTGCGCGGTCACGCTGGTGTCGGGGCGCGCGAAGCGCTCCACCGCCACGATCTGCGGGCCGCCGAGCTTGGCCGACTCGGCCTTGAAGTCGTTGAGCCAGCCTTCGCCATAGGCGTCGGTGTAGCCCAGGAAGCCGATCTGCTTGATGCCCTTCTTCTTCATGTGCTCGATGAGCGCATGCGCCATCACGGCGTTGCTCTGCGGCAGGCGGAAGGACCAGGTGTCGCGGCCGGCCGGCAGGTTGGCCGGCGACATCATGAGCTGCACCGTCTGCGCTTCGGCTGCGACACCGGCCATGGCGATGGCCACCGGCGTCACCGCCGAGCCCACCAGCACGTCGACCTTGTCTTCGGTCACGAGTTTCTTGGCGTTCTGCACGCCCTTGGTCGGGTCGCTCGCGTCGTCGAGCACGATGACGTTGAGCTTCTCGCCGGCAATGCTCTGCGGCCAAAGCTTCACGTAGTTGTTGACGGGGATGCCCAGGCCGTTGCCGGGGCCCGTGAGCGGCAGCACCACGCCGATGGTGATGTCGGCCTGTGCGGCGCCTGCAGTGAACAGGGCCGCCAGGGCCAGGGCGAGGGGTCGGAAGGCTTTCATGTGTCTTGTCTCCAGTGATGAAAGGGGCTTGGGAACAACGAACGGTAAGTCAACTGCACAGGGCTTGGATGTCCTCGGGGACGGGAATCGCACGCAGGCGCTCGCGGTCGTGGACGTCTCGCGTCACGAAGGCGCGCACCTCGCGGCCTTCGCAGATCAGCTCGTCGCCACGCAGCACGCGGTGCACCTGGGTGAAGGCCACGCGGCGCCATTCGTCCACGTGCGTGTGCACGGTGAGCGTGTCGCCGTAGGTCGCGGTCTTGTGGAACTTGGTGTTGATCTCGAGCAGCGGCGTTCCCACGATGCCACGCTCGTTTTCCAGGACGCGCCAGGGCTTCACGCCGCACTGCATGAAGAAGGTCAGCGAGGCCGCGTCCATCCAGCGGCAGAAGTTCGGGAAGAACACGATGCCCCCGGGGTCGCAGTCGCCGAACTGCACGGTCACGCTGTAGGTGGTGCTGCGGGGCATGTGTCGTGACCGTTCAGCGCGCGGCCATGCGCAGGGCGCCGTCGAGACGGATCACCTCGCCGTTGAGCGACAGGTTCTCGACGATGCTGGCCGCAAGGTGGCCGAACTCTTCGGGCTTGCCCAGGCGCTTGGGGAAGGGGATGCTGGCCGCGAGCGACTCCTGTACCGCCTGCGGCAACTCGGCCAGCAACGGCGTGAGGAAGAGCCCCGGGGCGATGGTGCAGGCGCGCACGCCGAACTGCGCGAGGTCGCGCGCGAGCGGGAGCGTCATCGCGGCGAGGCCGCCCTTCGAGGCCGAGTACGCCTCCTGTCCCACCTGGCCGTCGAAGGCCGCCGCCGAGGCGGTGTTGACGAACACCCCACGCTCGCCGTCTTCCAGCGGGTCGAGCGCCACGATGCGCGCGGCCGCGAGGCGGATCACGTTGTAGGTGCCGATCAGGTTGACGCGGATCACGCGCTCGAAGTCTTCGAGCGGCGCGGGG
Source organism: Rhizobacter sp. (assembly GCA_036402415.1). Taxonomy (GTDB): domain Bacteria; phylum Pseudomonadota; class Gammaproteobacteria; order Burkholderiales; family Burkholderiaceae_C; genus Rhizobacter. The sequence continues at coordinate 5,616 of DASWSY010000507.1, forward strand.
GAACCATCCTTCTGCACCACGCGCTTGGCGGTGCCGATGCCGGCGATGTTCATCACGATGCGCGCCGGGCCATGGGCTTTCTCGGCGGCGTCGAGCGCGGCGGTGACGGAGTAGGTGTCGGTGATGTCGCACTTGAGCGCGACGCCGCCGATCTCGGCCGCAACCTTCTCGCCGAGTGCGGTGTTGAGGTCGAGGATCGCGACCTTGGCGCCGCGGCGGGCGAGCTCGCGCGCGGTGGCCGCGCCGAGGCCCGAGGCACCGCCGGTGACGAGGGCTGCTTGTCCTTGGATCTTCATGGTGGGTGTGTGAGTTGAACGTATGGGCCGGTCAGGCGGCGTCAGGGTTTTCAAGCAAGAGCGCGATGCCCTGCCCGCCGCCCACGCAGGCCGACGAGATGCCGTAGCGCTGGCCACTCTTGCGCAGCGCGCGGGCCACGGTGAGGGTCAGGCGCACGCCGGTCGCGGCGAGCGGGTGGCCGAGCGCGATGGCGCCGCCGTGCACGTTGAGGCGGTCCTGGTCGAGGCCGAGCTCCTTGGCGACGGCCAGCGTCTGCGCACCCTGCGCTTCGTTGATCTCGAAACGGCCGATGTCGTCGAGCTTCAGGCCGGTGCGCTCCAGCAGCAGGCGGATCGCGGGGGCCGGGCCGATGCCCATGATCTCGGGTGGCACGCCGACCGCGGCCGCCGCGAGCACACGCGCCAGGGGCTTGTGCTTGTTGGCCTTCACGTAGGTGCCGCTCGCGACCACGGCCGCCGCACCCGCATCGACCAGCGCCGAGCTGTTGCCGCCGGTCTGCACGCCGTTCGGGTAGACCGTGCGCAGCTTGGCCAGCACTTCCACCGGCGACGGGCGCACGTGGGTGTCACGGTCGAGCTTCTCGACCTTGCGCGGCAGCTCGATGTGGCGGTCGGCATACCCGTCGAGCTTGAAGGTCTCGGGCGTCACGGCGCAGATCTCGCCCGCGAAGAAGCCTTCCTCCTGCGCCGCCACCGCGCGCGCGAACGAGCGCGACGCATAGGCATCGACCTCGGGGCGCGTGATGCCGTACTTCTTGGCCAGGTTCTCGGCCGTCTGGATCATGGTGATGTTCGGCGCCGGGTCGATCAGCGCTTCCCACATGAAGTCCTTGAACTCGACCGGCGCGCCGAGCTTGAAGCCGGTGCGGTGGGTGAAGGCGGCGATCGGGTTGCGCGTCATCGACTCGGCGCCGACGACCAGTGCCGCATCGCAGTAGCCGTTGCTGATCTGCTCGCCGGCCTGGCGGAAAAGCTCGAAGCCGGTGCCGCAGATGCGCTGCACCATGATCGCGGGCACCTCGGTCGGCACGCCGGCGTAGAGGCCCACGAGGCGCGGGAACATGAACTGGTAGAAGTCGCTCGGCGCCATGTTGCCGGCGATCACCGAGCCGATGTCGCTCGCCGGCACGCCGGTGCGGGCGAGCACCTCACGTGCGACCTTGATGCCGAGGTCGGTGGCGCTGACCGCGCCGAGCTCGCCGCAATAGTCGACCATCGGCGTGCGCACGCCGTCGATCATCCAGATGTCGTCGAAGCCGCCGAAGAATCCTTTGCTGGCCATGGTGTGTCCTTGAAAGTGGTTCAGGTGCGCGGCAGGACGAGGCCCGCCACGCTGCCGTCGTAGAGCGCATCGACCAGTGCGGCGCGGTGCGTCAGCACGTTGCGCTGGTTGATCGAGCCCTTGTCGGTGATCTCGCCCTTGTCGATCGAGGGCGGCTCGCGCAGCACGTGCAGGCGTGCGATGCGGTTGGCGCTGCCGGTGCCACGGGCCCAGAGCTTGTTGGCGAGTGCCTGGAAGAAGTCGACGACCTTCGGGTGCGTGAGCACCTCTTCCGTCGACGCCGCATCGGGCAGGCCGGCGAGGTGGCGGCACTCTTCCATGCGCGGGAAGACGAGCGCGCCGACTTCGTCGCGGTTGAGGCCGGTGATGACCACGTCCTGCACCAGCGGGGCGCCTTGCGAGACGACCGCCGCCTTCAGCGGCCCCACGCTCACGAAGGTGGCGGTGGAAAGCTTGAAGTCCTCGGCGATGCGGCCGTCGAACATCAGGCCCTTGTTGTGGTCGTTCGCATCGACCCAGGTCACCGCGTCGCCGGTGCAGTAGAAGCCCTCGTCGTCGAAGGCTTTCGCGGTGTTCTCCTCGTCGCGCCAGTAGCCCGGCATGACGTTGGGGCCGCGGAAGCGCACCTCGGTCTTGTCGCCCAGCGGCACGAGCTTCACGTCGACCCCCGGGCACGGCAGGCCGATGAAACCGGCGCGAGCATCGGTGCCGAGCACGAAGGTGCACGAGGGCGCGGTCTCGGTCATGCCCAGGCCTCCGATGACGCGGATGCGCTCGCCGACGGTGGCTTCGGCATGCTGGTCGAGCAGGTTCCAGGTCGCCTGCGAGATGCCCGCGCCGCCGCACATGAAGGCGGCCACGCGCTTGAAAAGCGATTCGCGGAGCTCGCCATCGGTGTTCATCGCCGACGCGATCTCGTCGAAGCCCTTGGGCACGTTGAAGTAGACGGTGGGCTGGATCTCGCGCAGGTTGCGCAGCGTCTCGGCGATGCCCTTGGGCGTGGGCTTGCCGTCGTCGATGTACATCGTGCCGCCGTTGTAGAGCGTGATGCCGACGTTGTGGTTGCCGCCGAAGGTGTGGTTCCAGGGCAGCCAGTCGACGAGCACCGGCGGCGCTTCGGCCAGGAAGGCCATCGACTGGCGCAGCATCTGCTGGTTGGCGCACCACATGCGCTGGGTCACGACCACGCCCTTGGGATTCTTGGTCGAGCCCGAGGTGAACATGAACTTGGCGATGGTGTCGGCGTTCACCTTGGCATGCGCGGCTTCGCCGGTCGCGCTGTAGGCGGTGTCGAGCAGCGCGTCGAAGCGCGTGGTCTTGCGGCCGGGCAGCTCGCCCTGCGTCAACACGACTTCGGTGCCGGCCGGCACGCAGCAGTCGATGGCGCGTGCGTAGGCCTTGGCATCGCAGGCGAACACCAGGCCCGGGTTCAACTTGTCGAGGATGTACTGCAGCTTGCCGTAGTCCTGCGCGACCACCGAGTAGGCCGACGAGATGGTGGCGTGCGGCACGCCCGCCCACAGCGCGCCCATCACGAGCGTGAGGTGCTCGAGGTCGTTGTCGGAGAGGATCACCACGGGTCGCTCGACCGAGAGGCCGCGGTCGACCAGCGCCTGGCCCACCGCCTTGGCGCGGGCCAGCATGTCGGCGTAGGTGATGCGGCGCCAGTCGCCGCCGTTCACACGCTTGGCGACGAAGGTGCGATCGGGCACCTCGGCAGCCCATTGCTCCAGCCGGTCGGTGAGGCGCACCGGGTAGGCGCCGAGCGCCTCGGTCGAGCGCAGCACTTTCACGCCGTCGGCGCGCGTCTCCAGCGTGGCGCTGATCGCGCCGCCGACGGATGCTGCGCGGTACTTGGCGCTCACGACTTCACCACCTTCCCCGCGCGCTTTTCGAGGAAGGCGCGCAGCCGATCCTTCGCATCGGGCGTCGACTCGGCCACGGCCGCCATCAGCGACTCGGTGAAGAGGCCTTCCGACTGCGACTGGTCGGCGATGCGCGGCAGCGCGTGCGTGACGGCGTAGTTGGACAGCGGCGCGTTCTGTGCGATGCGCTGCGCGAGTTCGTAGGCCTTGGCGAAACCTTCGCCCTCGCCGACCACGTACTGCACGAGGCCGGCGGCCAGGCCTTCCTGGGCGTCGTAGACACGGCCGGTGAGCATCATGTCGGCCATGCGCGCCACGCCCATCAGGCGCGGGATGCGGGCCGAGCCGCCGCCGCCGACGAAGAGACCGCGCTGGCCTTCGGGCAGGCCGAAGTAGGCCGAACTCTCGGCGATGCGGATGTGGGTCGCCGAGGCCAATTCCAGGCCGCCGCCGACCACCGCGCCGTGCAGCACGGCCACGACCGGCACACGCCCGAACTGCACCTGGTCGAAGGCCGCATGCCACATGCGCGAGTGCAGCACGCCCTCGCCCACGTCGCGCTCGACGAGCTCGGACAGATCGAGCCCTGCGCAGAAGTGATCACCCTCCCCGCTGACGATGGCCACGCGCACCTCGTCGGGCAGGTTGACGAAGGCGGTGTGCAGTTGCTGAATCAGCGTGTCGGAAATGGCGTTGCGCTTGGCCGGGCGGTTGAGGCGGAGATGCAGCACCGGGCCGGCCTGGCTCACCTGCAGCAGGTCGAGCGAGGCCAGGAGGCCGGTGGCGGGACGGAAATCTGTGCTCATGACGGCAGGCGCTTTAGTTAAAAGACAGAACTACTTTTCGTGTCTGCCATCTTAGGAGCCGGGCCCTCCGCTTCGCAAGTTCTCTCTATGGCAAGACCCTAGGTATTTACCCTTGGATGCGTGCGATCATTAGTTCAATACCATAAACAATTATTCGACCCGATCGCCACTTTCTTCACGAGACACCCATGAGCAAACTGATAGACGCAAAGGCCGCCGCCGGCCTGATTCCCGATGGCGCCACGGTGTGGCTGGGCGGCCTGGCGATGATGGGTTTCGCCGAAGAGATCGCGAAGGCGATCGAGGCGCGTTTCCTGGAGAGCGGCCACCCGAAGAACCTCACCACCTGGGCCTCGGGCGCGATCGGCAACGCGAAGGACGGCGGCATGGTGCACTTCGCCCACCCCGGCCTGCTCAAGCGCATGATCGCCGGCCACTATGGCCAGTGCGGCGCGAATCTCATGAAGATGGTGATGGCCGGCGAGATCGAGGCCTACAACTTCCCGCAGGGGTCGCTCGCCAACCTGCCCAAGCACATCGCGGCGCGCACGCCGGGCCTCCTGACCAAGGTGGGCCTCGGCACCTTCGTCGACCCGCGCATCGAGGGCGGCAAGATGAACAGCGCCACCACGCAGAACCTCAACGAAGTGGTGCAGTTCGCGGGCGAAGAGTGGCTCTTCTACCCGTCACCCAAGGTCGACGTGGCGCTGATCCGCGCGACGCTTGCCGACGAGAAGGGCAACCTCTCGATGGACAAGGAAGGCGTGCTGCTCGAAACCCTCTCCGTCGCGCAGGCGGTGAAGGCCAACGGCGGCATCGTGATCGCTCAGGTCGAGCGCATCGTGAAGGCCGGCTCGCTGCACCCGAAGTCGGTGAAGGTGCCGGGCCTGGTCGTCGACCATGTGGTGATCGGCAAACCCGAGAACCACATGCAGACCATCAGCACGCAGTACAACCCGGCGCTGGCCGGTGACATCCGCGTGCCGGTGAGTGCGTTGAAGCCCATGCCGCTCGACGCGCGCAAGGTGATCGCCCGCCGCGCCGCGGCCGAGCTGATCCAGGGCGCCGTGGTGAACCTCGGCATCGGCGTGCCCGCGGGCGTGCCCGCCGTGGCCCATGAAGAAGGCCTGGGCGATGCCTTCGAGCTGAGCGTGGAGTCCGGCGTCAACGGCGGCGTGCCGCAGATGGGCGGCGACTTCGCGCTCTCGCTCAACGCCGAATCGATCATCGAGCAGCCGCTGCAGTTCAACTTCTACGACGGCGGCGGCATCGACGTGAGCTGCCTCGGCCTGGCGCAGGCCGACGCCAGCGGCAACGTCAACGTCAGCAAGTTCAGCGGCCGGCCGGTGGGCTGCGGTGGCTTCATCAACATCACGCAGAGCGCGAAGAAGCTCGTCTTCTGCGGCACCTTCACCGCCGATGGCCTGGAACTGGAAATCGGCGGCGGGCTGCTCAAGGTGACCAAGGAAGGCGCACACCGCAAGTTCATCTCGCAGGTGGAGCAGATCACCTTCAGCGGCCCGGGCTCGGTGCAGCGCCAGCAGACCGTGCTCTTCATCACCGAGCGCGCGGTGTTCCACCTCACCGCCGAAGGCCTGGAGCTGACCGAGGTCGCGCCCGGCATCGACCTCGAGCGCGACGTGCTCGCGCACATGGACTTCAAGCCGGTGATGAAGAACGTGCGCCCCATGGACCCGGGCATCTTCCAGGAGACATGGGGCGGCCTGGCAGAGGCGATGCGACATGCCAGGCCGCTGAGCTGACGCGCGCTCAGTGGTGGTGGTGCTTGCGCGGCCGCGCCTGGTCGGGCCGGCTGTAGTCGCACACCCCCTCGGGGAAGATCTGCTTGAGCTTGGCCACCGCCGCGGCGTTCGGCATCCACGGTGCATAGGTGCCGTCCATCAGCGCCCGCTCGACCGGCTTGAGCGCGCACTGGTAGATGCCGCCTTCGATCGGCGCACCGGCCACGGTGCGTGAGGTGCCGTAGATCGGGAAGCGCTGCGTGCACGGGCCCGGCGGCAGCGTGTCGAGGATGCCGTTCCACGCGTCGTCACCGGCATAGATGAGCTGGCCGTGCACGTCGAAGCAGCTGTCGACCGCACGCGCGGGCCGGTTGCGGGCGATGCCCTTCTTCGGGTTGGCGCGGATGTTGGCCATCCACTCGTCCATCACCGCAATCGCCTCCATCGACTGGCTGGCCTTGGGCTGGCCGGGCATCGTGTCGGTGAACCAGATCACCAGGTGGTCGGCCCGGCCCATCTTCTCCAGCACACGCTTGCGCACCGCGAACGACTGGTGCGAGTTGTGCATGTCGAGCTCGCGTTCCATGTATTGGCGGTGGTCGATGGTGGGCAGCGTGAGCTCGCCGTCGAACACATGGCCCGAGGTGTAGGCCGCACGCGTGGCGATCGGGTCGCCCTTGGTGCGCGGCGCCGGCTGGTCGGGCGCGGGGCTCAGGCGCATGTTGCGGCGGCTCCACGGGTCGAAGTAGCCGGGCTCGGTCAACGCCCGGTTGATCTCGGCCTGCGAGGTGCCGAAGAAGGGGAAGCCCTCCTGCACCATGTCGCTCGGGTGCTTCCAGCCGCCGATTCGGAAGTTGAGGTCGAGGAATTCGTCGGGCGTGATCCTGCCTTCCTTCAGCGAGCGCAGGCCGTACTGCACGCCCACGTTGTCCCAGGTCGGGCGCGCCGCGCCGGTGGCGTCGACGCCGTAGACATTGCGCAGGTCGTCGTAGTGCGTCCAGCGGATCGCGGCGATGGCGCTCTGCGGCTCGTAGAGCTGCTGGTTGGGCGCCTGCCCGTACCAGGGGTTCATCGCGAGCGGCGTGAGCCCGCGCCAGGCCGGCACGCACTCGGTGGTGCCCGGTGCGGTGCTGTAGCCGAGCGCCGTCTTGAGCGGCGCCAGCGCATCGTTGACACGCGCGAAGCCTTCCTCGGCGTTGAAGCCGACGAGCCAGCTGCGGTTCTTCGTGACGCGCCACTTCGGGTTGGCGCGGTCGGTGGCGTCCATGTAGTGCTCGAGCAGCTCGCAGTCGCCGACGTGGATGGTCTGCGTGACCATGTCGGGGTACGACTGCACGGGCAGCGCGGCATCGAGGATGCCCGGCTGGTTCTGCTGCAGGATGTACTGCTGGATCGCGCCGCCCGAGCCGCCCAGGCCGTAGGTGTAGAGCGGCACGCCGTAGCGTTCGACGAAGCGCTCCTTGGTCATCATCGCGGTCTCGGCGGCCAACTGCAGGTTGTAGTGCGTGCCGGTGTTGTTGCCGCTCGAATGCACGATGGCCGTGCCGGTGCGCAGGATGTCGGCGTTCATCGCGCCGCCATGCAGCGTGCCCTGCGTGTGGCCCACCGCCACGCCGCCCTGGAACCAGTACTGCAGGCGCTTGTTCCACAGGCTCAGGTCGGGCGAGGCCGGGTTCTCGCCGCGCGGGGCCAGCATCGCGAAGCTGTAGAGGAAGCGGTTGATGCTGCCGCGCTCCTGGCGCACGATGAAGTCGACCTCGCGGCCGTCGGCCAAGGTGGTCTTCGCCATGTCGGCGGGCGTGGAGCCGTCGGTCGGCAGCGGGCGCCACTGGTTCGTGGTGCTGCGGTACCAGTGGGTGACGAAGGTCTCGATCGAGCAGGTCTTGCTGTAGCCGATGCGCGCGCCGCTGGCGTCGAACACCGGGAAGCCGGGCGGCGTGGCCGACTCGACCAGCGGCTGCCGGCCCACCGCGCCTTGCGTGGTGGTGCAGACGAAGGGCTCCTGCTGAGGGCCCGAGAAGATGGGACCGGTGATGGGGTGGTTCGTCAGCACCAGGCGGTCACGCAGGAGGAAACCGAGGTGCTTGTGTCGCAGCTCCAGCACGTTGCGGCCGTCGACCAGGCCGGTGATCACGCCTTCCAGGCCGTCGGCGGTGGGCGCGAGCACGCCGCGCACCAGCCGGCCGTTGAGACGCAGCTCCAGCTTGTCGCGCAGGCCCGGCGACACACGCACCGCGATGCGCGCATCGCCACCCGACACGTACTGCGGCGGGCTCGAGAGCACGCTGAGCTCGACCGGCCCGCCCGGTGCGCGCCACCCGGCGGCCTGCGCCGTCTCACGCTCGCTGTCGTCTTCCGTGCCGGCGTTGCTGCCGACGTCGCTGCCGCCGCCGCACGCGGCCAGCAGCAAGGCGCTGGCCGCGGCGACGGCTTGAACCGTCCAGGTCTTCATGGGCT
>DASWSY010000508.1:0-2849 GCA_036402415.1 Rhizobacter sp.
ATCGTCCACAAGAAGAAGCCGCCGCCGGTTGGGTTCTTCGCGACGCAGCTGGACAGCATCCCGGACGAGTGGACGTACTGGAAGCACGAGCCGGCCACGTCCTCCTTCGGACACCCCAAGGACCACACCTCCGGCCCCGACGGCGACCACGCCAAAGGCCACCACGAATACACCCCGGTCAAGGTCAAGCACCAGCCGGGCAAGGCCAGCACCCGCTACCTGATGCCGCTGGAGGGCGAGGAGCCCGGCTGGGGCAAGCACGCCTTCCACCACTGGGAGCTGATGGCCGACGGCCGCATCTACGCGGTGTACGGCAAGGCGGACGGCCCGCGCCGGCGCCTGCCCGACCAGAACGCCGAGGCCCTGCGCGAGCTGGTCATGAGCGGCGACGTGCTGGAGTACACGCCCTGACCCCAGTCACAATCCCGGGATGTTGGACCCCCTACCCTGTGGTCTACAGGGGAGGACCGGTCATCGACATCAAGGCTCTACAGGCGCGCGCCGCGCGGTTGCTCGCGGCGGAACTCGACCCCGAAGTGGTCGCGGGGATGATCGGCGTGCCCGAGCTGCGCGTGCTGAACTGGATGGAGCAACGCAAGTTCCAGCGCCTGATGTACCTCGCCCTGCTCGCCCACCACTCGCAGCTGGAAGCGGCCAAGATCACCGGCCGTCGCGCGCGCGGATTGCTGCCCCCGCCGCTGGCGCTGGAGTGGCTCGCCACCGACGAAGGCGAGGAAGACGCGGACACCGACACCGCTTGACATTCGCCAACCTCCGGGCGAGAATTTACGACCACACGGAGGGCACCATGCAAAACCTACTTTCTGACGTGCGCAGCGACGTGCGCACCTTCGGCGACGTGACCGACGCCTTCGATCCGCTCGCCACGCAAGACCTGCTCGTGACGATGCTCCACCAGCTGCCCGAGACGCTCGACAAACCGCTGCCGGCGCTGCGCGACATCAAACTGAGCAAGGAGAACGCGAAGTGGCGGGCCATTTCCTCGCTGCAGAAGGCGGTGCGCCGGGGCCACACCACCAACGCGCTGATGATGGCGAGCGCGCTGATCAACAGCGATCAGGAAGACCACTTGCTCAAGCGCCTGTGCACCATCGCCCTCGAAGACGTGGCGTTCGGCGCCCCCGTGCTGTGCGCGCAGGTGTTCGCGTTCGCCGCCAGCGCCAAAATTCGCAGCCAAGTCGGCGGTTGGCCGATGCTGCTGGCCCTGATCGAGCAGCTGTGCGAGGCCACCAAGGACCGCATCCCGTGCGAGATTGCGGTCTCGGCCGGCTACTCGCCCGAGGACGACGAGTACAAGCTGGAGATGTACGCGCGCGACACCGACGACCTGATCGGCATCGCGTCCGACGTGACGAACCACTGGCAGGACGTGCAGACCGCCACGCGCATGCTCAGCGGCCACCTCAAGCTCAACGGCGACTACGCCAACAAGCACCGCGACATGACCTCGTTCCGCGCGGTGTTCGCCGACTGCCCGCCGCTGATCCGCTACATCGCGCACCGCAGCGCGGCCGGCGGTGGCGAGAGCGCGGCACTCGTGTCGGGCATGCGCCTCGGCTGGCACCTGCTGTTCAACCACAAGGACGCCGAGCCGATGGGCGTGGAGGGCGGCCTGATCGAGGAGCCGCAGGTGGTGCGCGGCGTGCTGCTCGAAGCGCTCGACATGCACACCACCGAGGGCAAGACCGCGTTCAAGCGGCTGCTCGCGGCCGAGGGCCAAGCGCTCGCCGATTGGGTCGATGACCTCGGCGGCAACCCGGCGGAGGCGCTCGGCAACGGCGTGTTCATGGCCGAGGGCAAGGTGTGCAACCTGCGCTTGCAGTCGCCGGACACCGACAAGATCACCCACCTGAGCCACGAGGCGCAGATGGGCCGCGCTGGACTCCCGAAGGACCAGTTGGGTAAGCTCCTCGCCCAAGTCAGCACCCTCCTGCCCGCGCTCAACGAGCACCGCCGGAAGGTGCTGTTGGGGTAAGGCGAGGGGACCCACGATGGCCCCTCACAAGGGGGCCACGTGAAACTGCTGTTCGATCCGGTCTACACCAACGACCCGGGCCACTGCGCGAGCAACGTCAAGTTCCGCAAGCTGGCAAATCAGGTGCTCGCCGAGCGCCCTGACGCCTTCATCTACTGGCTGGTGCCGGCCGAAGGCTCCGCCCACTGCAAGGGCATGGAGTGGTTCCCGGACCACCCGCGCATCCGCTACATCCCCTACCCGTACAACCGCGACCGCCAGCGCGAGTACCAGCGGCTCGACCGCGTGTACGAGGACCTGATCAGCTTCTACGGCACCCTCTGGGACTGGGACGTGCTGGTCACCAACCGCACCAGCCTGACCCCGAACCTCAAGTCGATGGCGGTGAAGCGCGGCCGCCGCAACCTGCTGTGGTCCAAGCCGATCTTCCTGATCGAAGACATGCCGATCATGTCGTTCAAGACCAAGCTGGGCGACTTCAACTACGAGGACGTGCAGGACCTGCAGACCCTACTGGGCTACATGGCCGCCGACGACGTGGTGATCAGTGCCTTCTGGGAGAAGGACCTGATCCTCAAGATCGCCCGCGACTACCTGCAGCCGGCGCGGGTGCGCGCGCTGGACAAGAAGATCACCGAATCCAGCGCGATCAAGCTGGAGAAGACCGAGCTCAAGACCCGGGCCAGCATTGAGCGCATGCTGCACCGCGAGCGCCCCTTCACCGCCGCCTACATCGGCCGCATGGTCGCCAGCTCGCGCGCCAACGAAATCTTCGAGCTGATGCAGAAGAACTGGATCATGCACGGCGGCAGCAAGCCGCTGCGCTTCCTCGCCAGCACCCAGAGCCAGAGCA
>DASWSY010000509.1:0-13763 GCA_036402415.1 Rhizobacter sp.
CTTCGGCCTCGTCACCAACCTGCAGTTCGTGGGCGAGCGCGGCAAGGTGCTCACCGGCTTCGAAGCGACGCTGCGCCTGAACGAGCTGGTCCACGCGCTGCCATGGCAGAACGAGGTCCAGCGCGCGCTGTCACGCGTGGAGCACTGAAAAAGACGCAGGTCACCGGCCCATGCCGGTGACCTGCCGAAGCGTCGCAGGCGGAGTCGCGCCTTCAGCGGAAGGCGCCGAGCGTCGCCGCGAGCGCCATCAGGAACGACACCGCGAAGCCGCAGTACTTGAGCCGCTGGTCGTGCGCCAAGGCCGCCACGATCCCGGGAAGCATGACGATCACTCCCAGCACGGCACTGTCCATCGGTTCCCTCTCTCCCTTGGTCTCTCGCAAGCCCGCGAGCCGCCGAAACGGCCAGCGCGCAGCCTAGGAAAAACCAAGCCGGGAACCAATGACAAGAACTTGTCATTGACGGCGCCCCGCGGCGGCGATCACACCGGCGGCGGGCGCAGCATCTCCACGTGCGGGATGCCGTCTTCCATGTAGTCCTCGCCGACGGATGCGAAGCCGAACCCGCCGTAGAAGCGCCGCAGGTGCGACTGCGCCGAGATGCGGATGCCGTGCCCGGGATGTCGTGCGTCCGACAGCGCCACCACGCGCCGCACCAGCTCGCGGCCGAGGCCCGTGCCACGGCCTGCGGCGCTGGTGATCACGCGGCCCATCGAGGGCTCGGCGTACTTCACGCCCGGGTCCACCAGGCGCGCATAGGCGAGCGGCAGCTCGTGGCCCGGCGACCACGCGGCGACGTGGAACGAGTGTTCGTCGGCCACGTCGGCGTCGAGGTAGGCACAGTTCTGCTCGATGGAAAACACCTGCTGGCGCGCGCGGTAGATGCGTGCCAGCTCGACGGGCGACAAGGCCTCCAGGCGCGCGATACGCCACTCGAGGCTCAGGGATGCAACGGGCTGATTCATGCGCACATCATGCGCATACTCGGGCCCCCATCCCCAGGAGGAGGTTTCCCCGATGCGCCGCGCCCTGCTCGCCTTGCTCGTGATCGTCGCCGCCGCGGCGGCCTACCTGCTGACGTGGCCGGTGCCGGTGAATCCCGTGGCCTGGGCCGCGCCGCCCGCACCCGGCTACACCGGCGCCCACGCGCCGAACACACGCCTGGCCGGCCTCGAACTCCTCGACCTCGGCAGCCACCAGGGGCCCGAGCACATCGTGCTGCGCAACGGCTGGCTCTACATCGCCGTGGAGAGCGGCGCCATCATCCGCATGCGCCCCGACGGCTCGGGCCGCGAGGTGATGGTGCAGACCGGCGGCCGCCCGCTCGGCTTCGACTTCGACGCCAACGGCGCGATGGTCATCGCCGACCCGATGGCCGGCGCGCACGGCGGCCTCTTCCGGGCCACCGGCAGCGGCCCGGGCGTGAAGCTGGAGCTGCTCACCGACCGCGTCGACGATACGCCCATCGCCTATGCCGACGGCGTGGTCGTCGCCAAGAACGGCAAGATCTATTTCACCGACGCCAGCCAGCGTTTCGGCGCCAAGCTCTGGGGCGGCACCTTCCACGCGAGCGTGCTCGACATCGTCGAGCACCAGTCCACCGGCCGCCTGCTCGAATACGACCCGGCCACGAAGGCAACGCGTGTGCTGCTCGCCGACCTGTGCTTCCCCAACGGCGTGGCGCTGTCGGCCGACGAGCAGCACCTCTTCGTCGCCGAGACCGGCGAGTACCGCATCTGGAAGGTCTCCACCGGCGCGGCCAAGCTCAGCGCGAAGTCGCCCGGCCCGGGCGCGAGCGTGCTGATGCACAACCTTCCCGGCTACCCCGACAACCTGATGCGCGGCGCCGACGGCCGCGTGTGGATGGGGCTCGTGAAGCCGCGCGGCGCCTTCATCGACAACACCGCCGCCCAGCCCTGGCTGCGCGCGCTCTCGATGCGCCTGCCCAAGGCGCTTTGGCCGGTGCCGCCGGCCTACGGCCACGTGGTCGCCTTCGACGAATCGGGCAAGGTCCTGCTCGACCTGCAGGACCCGAGCGGCGCCTACCCCGACACCACCGCCGTCACCGAGACCGACGACCGGCTCTACATCCAGAGCCTGCACGCCAAGTCGCTCGGGTGGCTCGACAAGAAGAAGGCAGGCCTCTGAGACGCTGAGCCCTCTCCACTCAGCGCAGCGCCGCCGAGCGCAGCCGCCGCGCCACGAACCACACACCCAGCGCGGTGAGCACCAGGCAGGCCACCACCGGCGCGCCGAGCTGCTCGGGGCTCAGGCCCTCGCCCTTGAGCACGCGCGTCATCAGCGTGTGCTGCGCGAGCGCCGGCACCCACAGGTGCCACGGCGCCTCGCCGCTCTGGTTGAAGGTGGTCACCAGCGGCAGCAGCGACACCGCCAGCACCACCACCGTGCTGGCCGCCTGCGCCTCCTTGAAGGTCTTGCAGCCGATCGCCACCGCCATCAGCACCGCCGACAGCGCCGCGGCAAACGGCAGCAGCACCGCCAGGAACCACAGCGCCTCGACGAGGCCGAACTGGAACATCGCCTGCAAGGTGGCACTGCGCAGCAGCCACTGCGCCGGCAGGAAGCCCAGGCAGCTCAGCACCGCGATCAGCATCGCGAGCGACGCCACCGCCGCCCACTTGCCCAGCACCAGGGCCGCGCGCGGCGCGGGCGTCATCAGGAGCGGCTCGAGCGAGGCACGCTCGCGCTCGCCGGCGGTGGTGTCGAGCGCCGCGTTGAGCGCGCCGTAGAGCACCGCCATGATGATGAAGAAGGGCAGCATCGCGGTGAGCTGCGCCGCGCGCGCCTGCGTGCTGGCGAGGTCGCGCTCCTGCACGGTGATCGGCGTCAGCAGCTCAGGCGACACGCCGCGCAGCAGCAGGCCGATCTGCCCGCGCTCGCGCGCATAGCCCTGCAGCAGGCGCGACACCCGGCCCGCGCTGGCCTGCGAGGGCCGGTTGCCGCTGTCGTGCACCACCTCCACCAGCGGCTGCTCGCCGCGCAGCAGCGCCGCCTCGAACCCCGGCGGCACCACCAGCACCGCCTCGTGCAGCTTCGAGCGGCGCAGCAGGTCTTCGTAGTCGGCCGGCGCCGGCTTCACCGTGATGCTCTGGCGCGCGAGGAAGTTGGCCAGGCCCGGCGCATGCTCCAGGCCCGCCGCCACCAGCTCGCGCCGCTCGGCCCGCTCCTCGAACGAGGCCAGCAAGCCCGACAGCGCGATCAGCACCCCCGGCCCGAGCAGCACCGCCGAGACCAGCACCACCATCAGCGTGCGCCGGTCGCGCAGCGCGTCGGTCCATTCCTTGCGCATCACGGTCCACGCGGCCACGAGCAGCCTCATCGCGCCACCTCCGGGAACGCGAGTGCGACGAAGGCCTGCTCGAAGTCGTGCTCGCCGGTCTGCGCGAGCAGCGCCTCCACCGTGCCATGCGCCACCGTGAGGCCGTGCGAGACCACGACCACCTCGTCGCACAGCCGCTCCACCTCCTGCATGATGTGCGTCGAGAACACGATGCACTTGGCGCCGCCCTCCGGCGAGCGCAGCCAGCGCAGCGTGTCGCGCAAGGCCCGCGTGGCCACCACGTCGAGGCCGTTGGTCGGCTCGTCGAGCACGATGTTGCGCGGGTCGTGCACCAGCGCACGCGCCAGCGCCGTCTTCATGCGCTCGCCCTGGCTGAAGCCTTCGGTACGTCGCTCGAGCAGCGGCGTCATCTCCAGCATCTGCGCGAGCGACTCGGCACGCGCGTGGGCCGCGTCGCGCGACATGCCGTGCAAGCGGCCGTGGTAGACGATGTTCTCGCGTGCCGACAGGCGCGGGTACAGGCCACGCGCGTCGCTCAGCACGCCCATGCGCGCCTGCGCGCCCTGCGGGTCGCGTGCCACGTCCACGCCGTCCACCACCAGCCGGCCGGCATCGGGCGCCATCAGCCCGGCGAGCATGCGCAGCGTCGTGGTCTTGCCCGCGCCATTGGGGCCCAGCAGCCCGGTGATGCGGCCGTCGGGCGCGTGGAAGCTCACCTCACGCACCGCCTGCACCGGTGCGCCGCGGCGCAGGCGCCAGCCGCCGGCCGCGGCGGCGAACTGCTTGGCGACCTGCTGTACCTCGATCACTTCTCGCTCCCCACCGGCCGGAAGGCCGCCGGGCGCGGCACGCCCTGCACGCAGCGCATGTCGAGCGCGAGCGCCGCGGCGTCGTCGGCCGTGTCGAGAAAGCGCGTGAGCAGCTCCGGCATGCAGCCGATGCCCAGCACGCCGTGGCCGGCGTGGGGCACGACCACGTGCCTCGCCTTCGCACCGAGCGCCTGCGCCACCCGCTCGCCATGGCGCGGCGGCGTGGCCGGGTCGAGGCCGCCGCTCAGCAGCAGCGCCGGCACGGGGCTCGCGCCGAGCGTGTAGAAGCCGGCGGGCAATTCGCCGCGCGGCCAGCCGGCACAGGCCTCTTCGTAAAGCTGCAGCCCGTCGGCGAAGGCCCCGCCCCGCGACTCGCGCGACGACGCGAGCCGCGCGAGGTCTTCGCTGCACACCACCGAAAAATGCATGCCCATCGCGAGGCCCGCGCCCTTGCGTGCGGTGAGGCTGCTGCCGAGCGTCAGCAACGCCTGCGGGCGGCCCTGCGTGGCCTCGTGCATCGCCACCGGCAGCGCCTGCGCGAGCACCGGCGTGTAGAGCGCGCTGCGCAGCGCCGAGGCGACCATGCTCCGCGTGAGCACGAGCTGTTCGGCCTGGCCCGTGAGCGGGTGCTGCACCGTCACCGGCTGCGGCAGGCGTGCGAGCCAGGCCGACCAGGCCGCCCGCAGGCCGGGGTGATCGCGTGCGCAGGCGGCTTCGGCCTCGCACGCAGCGAGTAAGGCGTCGAAGGCGGCCTGCGTGTCGGTGGCGAAGCTCACCGGCAGCACCATGTCGGGCGGGGCCACGCCGTCGAGCACCAGGCGCCGCACCTGGTCGGGAAACTGGCGCAGGTACTCCAGCGCGGCGCGTGTGCCATACGAGACGCCGACGAGGTTGATGCGCGAGGCGCCGATTGCGCGGCGCACGGCGTCGAGGTCCTGCATCGCCAGTGGCGTGGTGTAGTGGCGCAGGTCGCCGTGGGGCAGCGCCTGCAGCCGCTCGCGGCACTGGCGCAGCTGCGCGAGCTGGCGCGCCACGTCGGCCTGCTCGGCCAGCGGCTGGCGGCGCGGGTCCTCGCATTCGAGCGGCGCCGAACGGCCGGTGCCGCGCTGGTCGACGAAGACGATGTCGCGCCGGTTGTTGAGCCGCGCGAAGAGCGGCATCACCTGCCCGGCGAGCGAGATCGCGCTCTGCCCCGGGCCGCCGGCGAGCAGGAAGACGGGGTCGGCAAGCTTGTGGCGCGCCAGCGCCGGCACCACGACGTAGTGCACCGCGATCTGCGCGCCCGAGGCCGCCGCCGGGTCGAGCGGGCGCTGCACCTGGCCGCATTGCACCGCATGCGACAGGCCTTCCACGCGGCACGGCGCCGTGGCCGCCTGCGCCCCCAGCGCCGCGGCCCAGCACACCAGCCCGAGGGCGGCCGCGCGGATCATTGCCCGAGAAGGCGCTTGAGTTCGCCGCTCGCCACGAGCCGCTGCAGGTCGCTCGCGCCGCCCACGAGCTGGCCCTTCACGAACACCATCGGGAAGGTCGGCCAGCCGGTCCACATCTTGAGCGCGTTGCGCCGACGCCAGCCGCCGAAGTAGCCGCCGAACTGCAGGTACTGGTAGGGCACCTGGGCGGCGTCGAGCAGGCGGCGCGCACGGCGCGCCGGGATGTTCAGCGCCATGCCCACCACCAGCACCGGGTTCGAGGCCGCGGCCGAGCGCACGTTGTGCACGATGTCGGCGTGCAGGTTGGCCACCTTGTCGCGGATGGCGGGGTGGATCAGGGACTCGTCGAGGATGGAGCGCGGCATCGGGGCTTTCGAGTGAAACGACGAAGCCGCGAGCTTAGCGGCTCAGTTCGTCCCACCGGTCGTGCCGCTCGCGCCGCTCGGCGCGGTAGTTCGTGATCTCCAGGCGCAGGCCGTCGGGGTCGGTGAAGAAGGTGGCCCAGTAGTCGGGCGCGTAGCCGGGGTGCAGGTGCGCCTCGGTCGCGTCGATGCCGGCGGCGCGCAGGGCCGTAGACGCCGCGACCACGTCGTCGACCGTCTCCACGCGCAGGCAGAAGTGGTGCAGGCCGGGCGAATACGGGTCGTGCGGGGCGCCCCCGCGCGCCGGCCGCAGCACGTAGCCGAAGTGGCGGTTGTAGTACTGCACGTGCGGGTCGCCGCCGATCTCGAAGCTGTTGCGGCGAAAGCCCAGCACCTCGCGCATCACCGTGTCGTAGAAGGCCTGCGAGCGGGCCAGGTCCGAAACGGTGATGTAGATGTGGTCGATGCCGGTGACCTCGGGCATGGCGGGCTCCCTCAGGCGGCGAGGGTGCCGCGCTGGAAGTCTGCCACCGCCTCGTGGATCTCGGCCGGCGTGTTCATCACGAAGGGCCCGTACTGCACGATGGGCTCGTTGAGCGGCCGCCCGGCGATGACGAGCAGCTTCGCGTCGCCGTCGAGCGCGCGCACCTTCACCCCGTCGGACGATTCGTCGTTGGCGAGGATGGCCATGCGCTCGCGGTCGACACGCGTGCCCTCGATCTCGACCGCACCGCCGTACACGTAGACAAAGGCGTTGTGGCCGGCCGGGATCGGCTGCGCGAACGAGGCGCCGGCCGGCAGCGCCACGTCGAGGTAGAGCGGCTCGGTCGTCGGGCGGGTCACGGCACCGGTCACGCCATGGCTCTCGCCGGCGATCACGCGCACCGTCACGCCGCCTTCCAGCGTGAAGACGGGCACGCCAGACGGCGGCACGTCGCGGTAGGCCGGCGCCGTCATCTTGTCCTTCGCGGCCAGGTTCACCCAGAGCTGGAAGCCGGCCATGCGGCCCTCCTCCTGCTCGGGCATCTCGGAGTGGATGATCCCGCGCCCGGCGGTCATCCACTGCACGCTGCCGGGCTCGAGCAGGCCGACGTTGCCCACGCTGTCCTGGTGGCGCATGCGGCCTTCGAGCATCACCGTCACCGTCTCGAAGCCGCGGTGCGGGTGGCTCGGAAAGCCGCCGATGTAGTCGGACGCGCTGTCGCTGCCGAAGGCATCGAGCATGAGAAAAGGGTCGAGCCGCCGCTGCAGCGGCTGCGTGAGCACGCGGGTGAGCTTCACGCCGTCGCCATCGGACGTGGGCTGGCCACGCACCAGCCGCTCGACGCGGCGAGAGCTTGAGACGGATTGCACGGATGGGGTGGAGGCAGTGTTCATGCCGGTCACTCTATGCCTCGCCAAAACCGGCGGGCTCAAGACTTTTTGCACACAGCACTCAAACGATGTGGAGTTGACCCACTCCCCAGCGCTTCGCCAGACGCGTACGCTGCGCGCACAGATTGCTTATGAAAAGCAACGATCCACGCGGCCCGGCAAACGGCTGCCCCCCGACAGCGAAGGAATCGACATGCAACGCAGACATTTCCTGGCCGCCACCGGCCTGACGAGCCTGGGCCTCCCCGCCCTGGCCCAAGCCACGAGCGAGATCGTGCTCGGCAACAGCGGCATCCTCGGTGGGCCGCTGGGCGCGCCGGTGAAGACCATGCTGGCGGGCGCCGACCTGGCCTTCGGCGCGGCGAACGCGCAGGGAGGCATCAACGGCCGCAAGGTGCGTGTGGTGTCGCTGGACGACGAACTCAAGCCCGACAAGGCCGTCGCCAACTACGAAAAGCTTCTGAGCGAACACAAAGCCTTCGCCTTCTTCGCCTGCGTGGGCTCGGGCACCACGGCGGCGGCGTCGAAGGTGCTCAAGGAGAGCGGCGCCCCGCTCGTGGGCGGCTACGCCGTGGCCGACTCGGCGCGCGACAAGGCGCAGGGCTCGGGCTACTTCGTGCGCGCCACCACCGGGCGCGAGGCCGAGGTGCTGATCCAGCAACTCAAGACCATCGGCATCACCCGCATCGCCGTGGCCCACCTCGACAACCCGGGCGGCGTGGAAGCGCTGCGCCTGGTCGAGAAGGCACTCGCCGCGCACCAGCTGAAGCCGGTGGGCGCGTCCAGCATGAAGGGCGATGCGAGCGACGCCGCCGCGGTGGCGGGCACGCTCATGGCCGGCGAGCCGCAGGCGGTCCTGATGTACCTCGGCGGCACCCTGGGCGGCGAGCTGATGAAGGCGGTGTGGGCGCGTGGTCTGCACCCGTCGTTCTACGGCATGTCGCTGGTGCCGGGCGACGTGATCGCCAAGGTGGTGGGCGAGAAGACGCGCGGCCTGGCCATCTCGCAGGTCATGCCCTACCCGTGGAACGAGGTCGATCCCACCATCAAGGAGTACCGGCGACTGGCCACCGCGGCCAAGGTGCCAGTGGGCTACTACAGCTTCGAGGGCTATGTGAACGCGCTCGTGATGCTGGACGCGCTCAAGCGCCTGGGCCGCGAGCTCAACCGCCAGAAGCTGCACGCCGCGCTGGCCGCCACCAAGCTGCGCATCGCCGGCATGGACGTCAACTTCACCGGCGGCGCCCACACCGGCTCGCGCTTCGTGGAGCTGGTGCAGGTCACGCGAGACGGGCGCTTCGTCCGCTGATCCGGGGCTCGCCAGAGCCACCCGATGGACCCATCGGGCACGGGGCCGTCATGCTCGCGGTGTAATGACCGCCTCCTTCCCGACGACCCAGGATCACCATGACGAGGGGCACCCCATGCTGATGCTGCCCGTGCTCGTGGCCGCCGCCGCCCTGCCCGGCGCGCCGGCCCCGGGCCACTACGACGCGCGCATGTGCGTCAAGCTCAACGCCAACGCCCCGACCTGCGGCCCGATGGCCGCCCGTGTCGACGCCGACGGCACGCTGACGCTGCGCTTCGACGACATCCGCTACATCCTGAGCTTCGAGCAGGGGCTCGTGGTGGGCATCACCATGCACGGTGGCATGCAGATCGCCGAATTCCTCTCCAGCTACCGCTGGGCGGGCGACACGCTGCTGTTCGGCGACCGCACGCGCAGCGCGCAGTACGAGGTGCAGCTCAGCCCGGCCGGCAGCCGCCCGCCCGCGAGCGCCGCCTCGCGCTGATCCCGCGGCCGCGGGGCGATTTCAGAGCCAGCCTGCGCCGACCTTCGGCCTTGTCCTACACGCGGGGCGAGGCCTGCCCGGTACAAAACCGGCATGTCCCGCAACCCCCCTGCCCTTGGCTTCAAGGTGATGACGGTGAACACCCACAAGGGCTTCACCTTCTTCAACCGCAAGTTCATCCTGCATGAGCTGCGCGAGGCCGTGCGCGCCGTCGGCGCCGACGTGGTGTTCCTCCAGGAGGTGCAGGGCGCCCACGAGAAACACCCGTCGAAGTTCCTCAACTTCCCTGCCGACCCGCACTACGAATTCCTGGCCGACGAGATCTGGCCCGAGTTCGCCTACGGCCGCAACGCGGTGTACCCGCACGGCCACCATGGCAATGCGGTGCTGTCGAAGTTCCCGATCGAGCACTACCAGAACCACGACGTGTCCATTGCCGGCCCCGAGCGGCGCGGCCTGCTGCACTGCGTGCTGCGCGTGCCCACGCACAACCTGCGGATGCACGCCATCTGCGTGCACCTCGGGCTGAAGGAGTCGCACCGCAAGCGCCAGCTCGACCTCCTGTGCAAGCTGGTGCACAACGACGTGCCGCCCGACGCCCCGCTGGTGGTGGCCGGCGACTTCAACGACTGGCGCCACCGCGCCAACCCGATCCTCGAACGCTCCTGCGGCCTGCGCGAGGTCTTCGTGCATGCGCACGGCGAACACGTGCGCACCTTCCCGGCGCGCTGGCCGGTGCTGGCGCTCGACCGCATCTACGTGCGCAACGCCCGCATCCACTCGCCGGTGGTGCTGCCGCGTCGGCCGTGGTCGCACCTTTCGGACCACGCGCCCCTGGTCGCGGAGATATCTCTATGAGCAAGACGGCCGCCCGCTGGCATTCCGGCAACCACTTCACCCTGCTGGAAAACGGCGAAGCCTTTTTCCCCGCCGTGTTCGAGGCGATCGCGCAAGCGCGCCGCGAGGTCATCCTCGAAACCTTCATCCTCTTCGAGGACAAGGTCGGCCTGGCCCTGCACAAGGTGCTGGTCGACGCCGCGCGGCGTGGCGTGCAGGTCGACGTGCTGCTCGACGGCTTCGGCTCGCCCGACCTCTCGGTCGGGTTCATCGCCGCGCTGACCAACGCCGGCGTGCGCGTGCGGGTGTTCGACCCTCAGAAGCCGCTGCTGGGCATCCGCGCCAACGTGCTGCGCCGCATGCACCGCAAGATCGTCGTCGTCGACGGCGAGCTCGCCTTCGTCGGCGGCATCAACTACTCGGCCGACCACCTGGCCGATTTCGGCCCCGAGGCCAAGCAGGACTACTCGGTGCGCATCCGCGGGCCGGTGGTCGCCGACATCCACCGCTTCGCGCAGGCGGCCATCGAGGAGCCTCGCGGCCCCCGCCGCTGGTGGTTCCGGCGCAGGCCGGTGCAGGTGCCGAATGCGCAGCCGCAGGCCGGCACTGCGCAGGCGCTCTTCGTCACGCGCGACAACCACGACCACCCCGACGACATCGAGCGGCTCTACCGCGTGGCCATCCGCAGCGCGAAGAAGCGGGTGTGGATTGCCAACGCGTACTTCTTCCCGGGCTACCGCCTGCTTCGCGAGCTGCGCCGCGCCGCACGCCGCGGCGTGGAGGTGCGGCTCATCCTGCAGGGCACGCCCGACATGCCGATCGTGAAGTTCGGTGCCGAGCTGCTGCACGACCACCTGCTGCGCGCCGGCGTGAAGATCTACGAGTATTGCAAGCGCCCCTTCCACGGCAAGGTGGCGCTGGCCGACGACGAATGGGCCACCGTCGGGTCGAGCAACCTCGACCCGCTGAGCCTCGCGCTCAACCTGGAAGCCAACGTCGTCATCCGCGACCGCGACTTCAACGCGCAGCTCGCCGAACGGCTCGACAAGCTCGTGTGCGAAAGCTGCCGCGAGGTGGTGGCCGAGGGCGACGGCAAGCCCACGGCCTGGCAGGTGGTGCGCAGCTTCGTGGTCTTCCACGTGCTGCGCCGCTTCCCTTACTGGGCGAGCTGGCTGCCGCGCCACAAGCCCGCCCTCGTCCCCGCCAACGCCGAGATCCCCGCCGACGCCGCCGCCGAGGAGCGGCGCGCGCATGGCCTCTGAGCTCACGCACGGGCGCACCGGGCAGCGCACGCCGCTCACGCGCCGGCCCTGGTGGCCCGCGCTGAAACGCACCGCTTCGGCACTGTTCTTCGCGCTGGTGCTGTGGCTCATCGTGCGCCACGCGCGCACGGTGCAGTGGGGCGAGGTGTGGCAGTCCATCACCGACTACCCGGCCACGACCCTGGCCCTGGCCGCCCTGCTGGCCGCGGCAAGCCACGCGCTCTACGCGAGCTTCGACCTCGTGAGCCGGCGTTATGCCGGCCACCAGTTGCCCACCGCGCGCGTGCTCGCCACCACCTTCGTGAGCTACGCCTTCAACCTCAACTTCGGCGCACTCGTCGGCGGGCTGGCCTTCCGCATCCGCCTCTACACGCGGCAGGGGCTGGATGCGGCGACGATCTCGCGCGTCTACGGCCTGAGCATGGTGACCAACTGGCTCGGCTACTTCGTGCTCGCCGGCGCGGTGTGCCTGCTGCAGCCCATCCCGGTGCCCGAGGCCTGGTCGCTCGGCAGCGACGCGCTGCGGGCGCTCGGCCTCGCGCTGCTCGCGGTGCCGCTCGTGTACCTGGGGCTGTGCAGCTTCTCGCGCCGGCGCAGCGTCACCGTGCGCGGCCACGCGCTGCGCCTGCCTTCGGGCCGCATGGCCGCCCTGCAGCTCGCACTCTCCACGCTCAACTGGGCGCTGATCGGCGCCACCGTCTACGTGCTGCTGCAGCCGCAGGTGGAGTACCCGGCGGCGCTCGCCGCGTTGCTCGCCGCCGCGGTGGCCGGGGTGGTGACACACGTGCCGGCCGGCCTGGGCGTGCTCGAGGCCGTGTTCCTCGCGCTGCTCTCGGCGTCCATCGCGCAAAGCCCGCTGCTGGCCGCGCTCCTGGTCTACCGCGCGCTGTACTACCTGCTGCCGCTGGCGCTGGCCGCGCTGGTCTTCCTCGGGCTGGAGCTGCGGCTCAAGCCTTCCGCTTCGCGCCGGGCGCGGGCTTGAGCAGGCCGCGGCAGGTCTCGCGCTGCGCGTCGGCTTCGGGCACCGCGGCGCACAGCGCGTCGAGTTCGCCCTGCAGGCGCTTCATCGCGTCGGCATGGCCGGGCGCCTTCTGCCACGCGGCCAGCGTGTCGCCCACCCGCTTCAGCGACCGGGCGCTGCGCTCGTAGAACGCGTTCGGCTGCGCCGCGGCCTCGCGCAGCACCTGCAGCGCCGCCGCCTCGATGCGTGCCTCGTCGTGCGGCGCCAGTTCGACCAGGGTCGCCACATGGCTCGCGCCCCACTGCAGCCGGGTCGCCGGCCCGACGCTGCGCTGGTAGGCCTCTTCGCTCCAGCGCAGCGCCTCGGCCACGTCGCCGCGCTTCTTCGCGTTGCTCGCAAGCCCCGACATCAGGTAGTAGGGCGAGTGGCTGCGCGCCAGGTTGGCCTTGAGCAGGGCGTCGGACTCGGCCCCGGCGCCCGCTTCGCGCAGCAGGTAGGCCGCCGCGGTGATGACCGCCTGGCGCTCGTGGCCGTCGGTGGTCTCGCGGTCGAGCCGCGCAACCAGCTCGCGAACGTCGCTCAGGAGCGCCTGCGGCACGCCCGCCGGCTGTGCCTTGGGCGCGTCGAGGCGGGCGAGCTGCACGCGGGCGATGGCCGCGTTGACCCGGTCGGCGCGCGACAGCGTCGCGTCGTTCGCCAGGCCGGCGAGGCTGGTGTCGAAGGCGTCGGCCCACGCGGCCCGCTCGCGCGAGGCGGCCGGGGCGAAGGCCCGCGCCAGGGCTTCGGCATGGTTGGCCAGCACGTCCATCTGCACCCGCGAGGACTCGGCGCTGCGCAGCACCGCCAGGAAACGCTCGCGCGCCGCCGCGTCGGGCCGCGGGCCTTTGGTGTCGGCCAGGGCCCAGGCCTTGAGGAAGAGCCTCGTCGATGCATCGGCCTGCGCCGGCGGGCAGGCGGCGGCCAGCGTGCGCAGCACGCCGGGCAGCGCCTGGCGCGGCACGGGCTGGTCGTCGCCGTCCTGCGGCGCGGTGTCCCATGAATAGAAGGCGAGCAGCTGCCACTCCCCCGCGCTGAGCGGGCGGCCGGCACGCGCATCGGCCAGCACCGCCTTCAGCGGGCGCTGCATCGCCATGCCAAGCGTCAGCACCTGTGTGACCTGCTGGGCGTCGACCTCGCCGGGCAGGCGCGTCATCTCCACGCCGGCCGGGCTCAGCAGCACCAGCGTCGGGTAGCCGCGCACCTGGAAGCGCGCGCCGAGCTTCTGCGCGCCGGGGCGATCGCCGTCGAGGTAGACCGGCACGAAGGCTCGGCTGCGCTCGATGAAATCCTGCCGGTTGAAGAGCGTCGCCTTGAGCTGGTTGCACGGCGGGCACCACTCGGCGCCCCAGTACAGCAGCACCGGCTTGCCCTCGCGGCGGGCGAGCTCGAAGGCGGCGTCGACCTCGGCGTCGGTGCTGGCGTGCTGCCAGGCGATGCCCCGGACGGCGCCGGTGTCGATCGGCGCCGGCACCACGAGCGCGGGCCCGCTCGCCGCCGGCGGGGTCACGACCGGCGCGGCCGGGCGTTCGCAGGCGGCCAGCAACGCGAGGGCCAGCAGGGGGGCGAGACGTGGCGACATGGCCGTGAGCGTAGCGC
>DASWSY010000510.1:0-6159 GCA_036402415.1 Rhizobacter sp.
ATGGACAGCATGTCCGTCATGGAACTCAATGACCTGGTGAAGGCCATTGAAGAGAAGTTCGGCGTGACCGCCGCTTCGATGGCCGCCCCGGCCGCCGGTGGCGGTGGCGCTGCCGCTCCGGCCGCTGAAGAGAAGACCGAATTCAACGTCATGCTGCTCGAAGCCGGCGCCAACAAGGTGTCCGTCATCAAGGCCGTGCGCGAAATCACCGGCCTGGGCCTCAAGGAAGCCAAGGATCTGGTCGACGGCGCTCCGAAGCCCGTCAAGGAAGGCGCTGCCAAGGCCGACGCCGAAGCCGCCGTCAAGAAGCTGGTGGAAGCCGGCGCCAAGGCCGAACTCAAGTAATCGAGTCTCGGCAAAGGGGCTGGGAGCCGTTTTCGGCCCCCAGCCTTTTGCGCTTCAAGGGCACATCCCCTGGATGACCCCTTGGAGAGCACCTGTAAAGCCCCCGGTTGACAATCGAGGGCTTTCCAAGTGTTCTCTGAACCGACTGCAGAGAACCGGTTTGGTCGGGCCCCGGTGCAACGCCGGGGTTGTCCGCCAGCGGCTGGTAGTGGCCAGCCACCAAGCGTCGAGCGCAAGGCTCGAGTTGACAGTCGCCGACGGTGATCTGCCTAGGCCAGGCAGGTTTCCTGAGATGGAGTGAGAAATCACCTATGGCGCAACAAGCAACCCCGTACAGCTACACCGAGCGCAAGCGTATCCGCAAGAGCTTCGGCAAGCGAGAGAGTGTCCTCAACGTCCCCTACCTGCTGACCATGCAGAAGGAGTCGTACGTCGCCTTCCTGCAGAAGGACGTCCCACCGCAGAAGCGCAAACCTGAAGGTCTGCAAGCGGCTTTCCTCTCCGCCTTCCCGATCGTGTCGCACAACGGGTTTGTGGAGATGAAGTTCATCGAATACAACATGGCCAAGCCCGCGTTCGACACGCGTGAGTGCCAGCAGCGCGGCCTGACCTACGCTGCCGCCGTGCGCGCCAAGTTGCAGATGATCATCTATGACCGTGAAGCGGCGCAGGCCAAGACGGTCAAGGAAATCAAGGAACAAGAGGTCTACATGGGCGAAGTGCCGCTCATGACGGACTACGGCTCGTTCATCGTCAACGGCACCGAGCGCGTGATCGTGTCTCAGCTGCACCGTTCGCCCGGCGTGTTCTTCGAGCACGACAAGGGCAAGACGCATTCGAGTGGCAAGCTGCTGTTCTCGGCGCGGATCATTCCCTACCGTGGCTCCTGGCTCGACTTCGAGTTCGACCCGAAGGACATCCTGTACTTCCGCGTCGACCGCCGCCGCAAGATGCCGGTGACGATCCTGCTCAAGGCCATCGGCCTGAACCCGGAATCGATCCTCGCCAACTTCTTCGTGTTCGACAACTTCCGTCTGATGGACTCCGGTGCCCAGATGGAATTCGTGGCCGACCGCCTGCGCGGAGAGATCGCCCGCTTCGACATCACCGACAAGAACGGCAACGTGATCGTCGAGAAGGACAAGCGCATCACCGCCCGCCACACGCGCCAGATCGAGCAGACCGAGACGCAGTTCATCAGCGTGCCCGAGGACTACCTCGTGGGCCGCGTGCTCGCCCGCAACATGGTCGACCCCGAGACGGGCGAGATCATCGCCAAGGCCAACGACGAGCTGACCGAGTCGCTGCTGAAGAAGCTGCGTGCCGCCGGGGTGAAGGAGCTGCAAGCCCTCTACACCAACGAGCTCGACGAAGGCGCGTACATCAGCCAGACCCTGGCCGCGGACGAAACTGCCGACCAGCTGGCCGCGCGCGTGGCCATCTACCGCATGATGCGCCCCGGCGAGCCGCCGACGGAAGACGCGGTCGAAGCCCTCTTCAACCGCCTCTTCTACAACGCCGACACCTATGACCTGTCGCGCGTGGGCCGCATGAAGTTCAACGCCCGCGTCATGCGTGACACGGCCGAAGGCCCGATGACGCTGTCGAACGACGACATCCTCGACGTGGTGAAGATCCTCGTCGAGCTGCGCAACGGCCGCGGCCAGGTCGACGACATCGACCACCTGGGCAACCGCCGCGTGCGCTGTGTGGGCGAACTGGCCGAGAACCAGTACCGTTCGGGCCTCGCGCGCATCGAGAAGGCCGTGAAGGAGCGCCTGGGCCAGGCCGAAACCGAAGCCCTGATGCCGCACGACCTGATCAACTCCAAGCCGATCTCCGCGGCCTTGAAGGAGTTCTTCGGCGCGTCGCAGCTGTCGCAGTTCATGGACCAGACCAACCCGCTCTCCGAGATCACGCACAAGCGTCGTGTCTCGGCCCTGGGCCCGGGCGGTCTGACCCGCGAGCGTGCCGGCTTCGAAGTGCGTGACGTGCACGTGACCCACTACGGCCGCGTCTGCCCGATCGAAACGCCGGAAGGCCCGAACATCGGCCTGATCAACTCGCTGGCCCTCTACGCGCAGCTCAACGAATACGGCTTCCTCGAGACGCCGTACCGCCGCGTGGCCGATGGCAAGGTGACCGACCAGATCGACTACCTGTCGGCCATCGAGGAAGGCAAGTACGTGATCGCGCAGGCGAACGCGACGCTCGACAAGGAAGGCAAGCTGATCGACGAGCTGGTCTCGGCCCGTGACAACGGCGAATCCATCCTGACCTCGCCGGAACGCATCCAGTACATGGACGTGGCGCCGACGCAGATCGTGTCGGTGGCGGCTTCGCTCGTGCCCTTCCTCGAGCACGACGACGCGAACCGCGCACTGATGGGCGCCAACATGCAGCGCCAGGCCGTGCCGGTGCTGCGCCCCGAGAAGGCCTTCGTCGGTACCGGCGTCGAACGTGTTGCCGCGAAGGACTCGGGCACGGTCGTCGCGGCCCGCCGCGGTGGCGTGGTGGACTACGTCGACACCAACCGCATCGTGATCCGCGTCAACGACACGGAAACGGTGGCCGGTGAAGTCGGCGTCGACATCTACAACCTGATCAAGTACCAGCGTTCGAACCAGAACACCAACATCCACCAGCGCCCGATCGTGAAGCGCGGTGACGTGGTGTCGGCCGAGGACATCATCGCCGACGGTGCCTCCACCGACATCGGCGAGCTCGCCCTCGGCCAGAACATGCTGGTCGCGTTCATGCCCTGGAACGGCTACAACTTCGAGGACTCGATCCTCATCAGCGAACGTGTCGTCGCCGACGACCGCTACACCTCGATCCACATCGAGGAACTGGTGGTGATGGCGCGCGACACCAAGCTGGGCGCCGAGGAAATCACCCGCGACATCCCGAACCTGTCGGAGCAGCAACTGGCTCGCCTCGACGAGTCGGGCATCGTGTACGTGGGTGCCGAGGTGAACCCGGGCGACACGCTGGTCGGCAAGGTCACGCCGAAGGGCGAAACCACGCTGACGCCGGAAGAAAAGCTCCTGCGCGCCATCTTCGGCGAGAAGGCGTCCGACGTGAAGGACACCTCGCTGCGTGTCGATCAGGGCACGAGCGGCACCGTCATCGACGTGCAGGTCTTCACCCGTGAAGGCATCCAGCGCGACAAGCGCGCCCAGCAGATCATCGACGACGAGCTGAAGCGCTACCGCCTCGACCTGAACGACCAGCTGCGCATCGTGGAAGCCGACGCCTTCGACCGGATCGAGAAGCTCCTGGTCGGCAAGGTCGCCAACGGTGGCCCGCAGAAGATCGCCAAGGGCACGAGCATCACCAAGGACTACCTCGCGACCGTCGAGAAGTACCACTGGTTCGACATCCGCCCGGCGGACGAAGACCTGGCCAACCAGCTCGAGTCGATCAAGAACTCGCTCGAGCAGACCCGCCACAGCTTCGACCTCGCCTTCGAAGAGAAGCGCAAGAAGCTGACGCAAGGCGACGAGCTGCCCGCCGGCGTGCTGAAGATGGTGAAGGTGTACCTCGCCGTCAAGCGCCGCCTGCAGCCTGGCGACAAGATGGCCGGCCGTCACGGCAACAAGGGTGTGGTCTCGAAGATCACCCCGGTCGAAGACATGCCCTACATGGCCGACGGCACGCCGTGCGACATCGTGCTCAACCCGCTGGGCGTGCCCTCGCGGATGAACGTGGGTCAGGTGCTCGAGGTTCACCTTGGCTGGGCCGGCAAGGGCATCGGCCAGCGCCTGGGCGACATGCTGCAGCAGCAGGCCAAGGTGGCCGAGCTGCGCAAGTTCCTCGACGAGCTGTATAACCGCTCGGGCGGCAAGACCGAGAAGCTGGACCACCTGTCCGACGGTGAAATCCTCGAGATGGCGCAGAACCTGAGCAAGGGCGTGCCGTTCGCGACGCCGGTGTTCGACGGCGCAACCGAAGAGGAAATCCGCGGCATGCTGAAGCTCGCCTACCCGGACGACATCGCGAAGGCCAAGGGCCTGACCGAGACCCGCACGCAGGCCACGCTGTACGACGGCCGCACCGGCGAGAGCTTCGAGCGCCCGGTCACCGTCGGCTACATGCACGTGCTGAAGCTGCACCACCTGGTCGACGACAAGATGCACGCCCGCTCCACCGGCCCGTACTCGCTCGTCACCCAGCAGCCGCTGGGCGGCAAGGCGCAGTTCGGTGGCCAGCGCTTCGGCGAAATGGAAGTGTGGGCACTGGAAGCCTACGGCGCCAGCTACGTGCTGCAGGAGATGCTGACCGTGAAGTCCGACGACGTGAATGGCCGTACCAAGGTGTACGAGTCCATCGTCAAGGGCGAGCACGCGATCGAGGCCGGCATGCCGGAATCGTTCAACGTGCTGGTCAAGGAGATCCGTTCGCTCGGGATCGACATGGAACTCGAGCGCAACTAAAGGAATAGGAGAGATATATGAAGGGTTTGCTGGATCTCTTCCGTCAATTCACCCCTGATGAGCATTTCGATGCCATCAAGATCGGCCTGGCCTCGCCCGAGAAGATTCGGTCGTGGTCGTTCGGCGAGGTGAAGAAGCCCGAGACGATCAACTACCGGACTTTCAAGCCGGAACGTGACGGTCTCTTCTGCGCCAAGATCTTCGGGCCGATCAAGGACTACGAGTGCCTGTGCGGCAAGTACAAGCGCCTGAAGCACCGCGGCGTGATCTGCGAGAAGTGCGGCGTCGAAGTCACCCAGACCAAGGTCCGCCGTGACCGCATGGGCCACATCGACCTGGCCGCACCGTGCGCGCACATCTGGTTCCTGAAGTCGCTGCCGTCGCGTCTGGGCCTGGTGCTCGACATGACGCTGCGCGACATCGAGCGCGTGCTGTACTTCGAAGCCTACGTGGTCGTCGACCCCGGCATGACCCCGCTGAAGAAGTTCAGCATCATGTCCGAAGACGATTACGACGCGAAGCGCACCGAATTCGGCGACGAGTTCGTGGCCCTAATGGGCGCCGAAGGCGTGCAGCGCCTGCTCGCCGAGATGGACCTCGACACCGAGATCGAGAAGCTGCGTGGCGACATGACCGGCTCCGAACTCAAGGTCAAGAAGAACTCCAAGCGCCTCAAGGTGATGGAAGCCTTCAAGAAGTCGGGCATCAAGCCGCAGTGGATGGTGATGAACGTGCTGCCCGTGCTGCCGCCGGACCTGCGTCCGCTGGTGCCGCTGGACGGTGGTCGTTTCGCCACTTCCGACCTGAACGACCTCTATCGCCGCGTCATCAACCGCAACAACCGCCTCGCGCGTCTGTTGGAGCTGAAGGCCCCGGAAATCATCGTCCGCAACGAAAAGCGGATGCTGCAGGAGGCGGTGGACTCGCTGCTCGACAACGGCCGTCGCGGCAAGGCGATGACCGGTGCCAACAAGCGCGCCCTCAAGTCGCTCGCCGACATGATCAAGGGCAAGTCGGGTCGCTTCCGTCAGAACCTCTTGGGCAAGCGCGTCGACTACTCGGGCCGTTCGGTCATCGTGGTCGGCCCGACCCTCAAGCTGCACCAGTGCGGCCTGCCGAAGCTGATGGCGCTCGAGCTCTTCAAGCCCTTCATCTTCTCGCGCCTGGAAGCCATGGGCATCGCCACCACCATCAAGGCGGCGAAGAAGGAAGTGGAATCGGGCACGCCGGTGGTGTGGGACATCCTTGAAGAAGTCATCAAGGAACACCCGGTCATGCTGAACCGTGCGCCGACGCTGCACCGCCTGGGCATCCAGGCGTTCGAGCCGGTGCTGATCGAAGGCAAGGCGATCCAGCTGCACCCGCTCGTCTGCGCGGC
>DASWSY010000511.1:0-3495 GCA_036402415.1 Rhizobacter sp.
ATCGCGGGCACGCCGTCGATCTTGTAGGCGTCGGCCAGGCGGGTGGCCTGCTTGGCCTTGGTCTGCACCGCGAAGGAGTTGAAGACTTCCAGGAACTGCGCCTTGGGCACGCCGTTCTTTTCCATGAAGGCGATCATCTGGTCCTGCTTCTCCAGCGGCTGGCGCTCGTTGTGGATCGAGTAGAAGACCTTGCGGTGCAGCGCCTCGACCTTGCCCAGGGCCTCGATCGCATAGAAGAGCTGCTGCTGCGGGGCGTACATCTCGCGGAAGGCCACCGGCACGCGCCGGAAGGCCACGTCGGCCGGCAGTTTTTTCTGCCAGGCGTCGAGGTTGGGCTCGAAGGCGGCGCAGTGCGGGCAGTTGTACCAGAAGAACTCGATGACCTCGAGCTTGCCCGCGGGGGCGCTCACGGGCGCCGCGGTGCTCAGGCGCACGTAGTGCCTGCCTTCGACGGGCTTGTCCTGGGCGAGCGCGGGCAGGCCGGCCGACAGGGCGGTGGCACCGAGTCCGAGGCCCATCAGGTGTGCAGAGAAGTCGCGACGGTTCATGTGGTGTGTCAGTTGGGGGAATGGACGGGAATGTGGAGTGCGGCCAGCCTCGATTGGTTCAAACCTTCTTGTCTGCTTCATTTCTGGACCTGCACCAGCGCCGATTCCACGCCGGTGCTTTCCAGCTTTTCCTTCACCTGCGCCGCTTCTTCACGCTTGTCGAAGGGCCCGAGCCGCACCCGGTAGACCGTGCGGCCCGACTGTTCGCGCTCGGTGACCTTGGCCTGGTAGCCCGACATCGCCAGCTTGGCGCGCTGGGCCTCGGCGTCTTCCACCCGGCCGAAGGCGCCGGCCTGCACGAAGTAGCTCAACGCGTCGCTGCCGGGTTTGGTGGACGCGTCGGGCGCCTTGCCGGAGAGGATGGCTGCCGGGTCGGGCTTGGTCGCTTCGGCCCCCGGCACGCCGCCCGGCGGCAGCACGCCCGAGGTGGCCGGCGGCGCGCTCAGCACGCCGCTCGACGAGCTGCCGGTGCGCGGCGGCACCTTGCTGTACAGCGCGCTGTTCGGGTCCCAGTTCTTGTTCTTCTCGATCTCGGCGGCGTCTTGTTCGGCGGTGCGCTGCGGCACCTTGTTGACGAAGGGCACCGGCACCTTGGCGATGTAGAGCGCCACGCCGAGCGCAAGCGCGAGGCCCACCAGCAGGCCGACGATCAGGCCGAGCACGAAACTGCCGCGCTGGCGGCCGGGCGTGCCCACAGAAAGTTTCTTCTTCATTCCGTCTCCATCACATCTTGTCGGGTGCGCTCACGCCCAGCAGGGCGAGGCCGTTGCGCAGCACCTGGCGGGTGGCGGCCAGCAGGGCGAGGCGCGCCCGCGTGAGGGCGGCGTTGTCGTCCAGCAGGAAGCGCTCGGCGGCATAGTAGCTGTGGAAGCTCGACGCCACGTCGCGCAGGTAGAAGGCCACGTCGTGCGGGGCCAGGTCGTTCGCGGCGCGCTCCAGCATCTCGGGGTACTCGGCCAGCTTCTGCATCAGGGCGATCTCCGTCGGCGCGGCGAGCAAGTCGACATCGGCCTGGTCCAGCGCCTCGCCCGCACGCTGCGCGAGCACCGAGCAGATGCGCGCATGCGCGTATTGCACGTAGAACACCGGGTTTTCGTCGTTCTGCTTGAGCGCCAGGTCGACGTCGAAGGTGAACTCGGTGTCGGCCTTGCGGCTGATGAGGAAGAAGCGCACCGCGTCGCGGCTCGTCCACTCGATCAGGTCGCGCAGCGTCACGTAGCTGCCGGCGCGCTTGCTGATCTTCACTTCCGCGCCGTCGCGCACCACGCGCACCATGGTGTTGAGCACGTAGTCGGGGTAGCCCTTGGGAATGCCCACGCCCATGCCTTGCAGGCCAGCGCGCACGCGAGCGATGGTGCCGTAGTGGTCGGTGCCCTGGCAGTTGATCACCTTGGTGAAGCCGCGCTCCCACTTGTTGACGTGGTAGGCGACGTCGGGCACGAAGTAGGTGTAGCTGCCATCGGACTTGCGCATCACGCGGTCCTTGTCGTCGCCGTCGTCGGTGGTCTTCAACCACAGCGCGCCTTCATGCTCGTAGGTCTTGCCGGCGTCGATGAGTTTCTTCACCGTCGCCTCGACCTTGCCGGTGGTGTACAGGCTCGACTCGAGGAAGTAGTGGTCGAACTTCACGCCGAACGCCTGCAGGTCCAGGTCCTGCTCGTGGCGCAGGTAGGCCACGGCGAACTGGCGGATGTTGTCGAGGTCGTCGGGGTCGCCCGAGGCGGTGAACTCGCGGTCGTCGGCCTTGATGGTCTTCTTCGCGAGGTAGTCGGCCGCCACGTCGGCGATGTAGTCGCCGTTGTAGGCGTTGTCGGGCCACTCGGCGTCGCCCGGCTTCAGGCCCTTGATGCGCGCCTGCGTGCTCGTCGCGAGCGTCGCGATCTGAACGCCCGCGTCGTTGTAATAGAACTCGCGCTGCACCTGCCAGCCCTGCGTCTCGAACAGGTGGGAGATCGAATCGCCGAGCGCACCCTGGCGTGCGTGGCCCACGTGCAGCGGCCCGGTCGGGTTGGCCGAGACGAACTCGACCATCAGCTTCTGCCCGTTGGCCGGCTTGCGGCCGAAGGCGTCGGCATCGCGGAGGATCTGCGGCACCACCGCCTGCTTGGCCGCGGGCTTCAGGCGCAGGTTGATGAACCCCGGGCCGGCGATCTCCATCGCGTCGACCCATTGCTGCACTGCGGCGCGCTGTTGCAGCGCGGCGATCAAGGCCTGCGCGAACTCGCGCGGGTTCTTCCTGAGCGGCTTGGCAAGCTGCATGGCAGCGGTGCAGGCCAGGTCGCCGTGGGCGGCTTGTTTGGGGGACTCGAAGGCGGCCGGCACCGTGGTGCCCGGCGCGAGTTCAGCAAGCGCTTCGGCCAGGGCCGCGAGCAGCTCTTGTTTGGCTTGGATCATCGGCGGATTCTAAGTGGCGGCCCTTGGCATCTTGCACTGCACAAGAGCGCGGCAGGCGCCGGGCACCCCCGGGAAATGCGCGCGGTTTCGTGCTCAATTTGGCAAGCAGGGCCATGCCTGCGGTGCCAAGATGGCAGCTCCCATGTCGTCTTTCTCGCCATCGTTCACGCCGGTCACGGTGCCCCCCGCCAGCGGCTTCGGCGGCCTGCCCTTGCCCGCGCAGATCGGCAAGTACCCGGTGCTGCGCCGGCTCGGCGAAGGGGCGACGAGCGAGGTCTTCCTCGCGCGTGACGACTTCCACCAGCGTGACGTCGCGATCAAGCGCGTGCGCGCCGGGGCCACCAACGACCCGGGCGACGGCCGCTACTTCGAGCGCTTCTTCGCCGCCGAGGCTGCGCTCGTGGGCCGCCTCAAGCACCCGAACGTGGTGCAGATCTACGACGCGGTGGTCGACCCGGCCGAGTCCTACCTCGTGATGGAGTACGTCAACGGCTCGACGCTGCGGCCCTATTGCCGCGCCGACCAGTTGCTGCCGCTGGAGCTCATCGTCGAA
>DASWSY010000512.1:0-3553 GCA_036402415.1 Rhizobacter sp.
GAGCAGACCAGCCGGAAGCGCAGTGCCAGCAGGCACGACCCCTCCCGCAACGCCGATGAGAATAGCGAGTTCGCGTAGCGACGTGAGATGGCCTGGAACAGGCACGAACTGGCGCATCAACCACGCAACGGCGGCACCCTCGGCGATGTTGATGAGAGCGAAGGGAAGAGCAACGCCAACACCAAGTCCTTCGAGGCTCGTCGCAAGCGCGCTTGCCGCCGCGCAGGCGGCGAGGCGCAGCGTCCAAGACCGTTCGGGGCGGTAGCGCAGATCGACAGCGAGCAGCGGGGTCGCGAACCAGAGTAGCGCTACGCCGCCGTTGGCGCGGGCGTAGGTCACGGCACATAACGCCGCGCCAAAGTAGGCAAGCGCGAGCAGTAGCGCCTGCCGCCATTCCGCTTTCCAGTTGCGAAGATCGGAGGCCGACATCATGCCACAAGTAAGCGTGGCCTGAGGGCCGCCTTGCCCGTTTGGCCGTAGCCGGGATGCTTATCGTCTTTGACGAGGGCGCGGGCGGTGCGGGAAGTTTTCGGTTCTGAGACTGGTCGTACGAGCGCTCGTACGACTGGTCGTGTGGAGGTGGTCGGCCGGGTATCGGGCCGACGGAGCTGGTCGGACGCGGAGAAGCTGGAGATCCTGGCCGAGGCGTTCCGGCCGGGCGTGCGGGTCCGTGATGTCATCGCCCGGCGCGAGGTGTCGAGCAGCCTGATCTATACGTGGCGCAAGCAGGCGCGGCTGGGCAAGCTGGGCGGGGTCGCGCCTGCGCTGCCGGCATTCGCCGAGGTGCGCGTGGCCGATGTCGCCGCACCTGCGCCGCAGCCGGCGACATCCACGTCTGGCCTCATCTGCATCGAATTTCCGGGTGGCGTCCGAGTGAGCGTGGACGGGTCGGTGGACGCCGGCGCGCTGGCGCGAGTGTTGTCGGTGCTGCGTTGAGCCCCACGCCGTTGCCGACGCGGGTGTTCCTGGCGTGTGGCGTCACCGACATGCGCAAAGGGTTCGATGGCCTGGCGGTACTGGTGCAGCAGGTGCTGGCCCAGAACCCGCACTCGGGCGCGTTGTTCGCGTTCCGGGGCAAGCGGGGTCATCTGGTCAAGCTGCTGTGGTTCGATGGGCAAGGCCTGTGCCTGTTCTCCAAGCGGCTCGACCGGGGTCGGTTCGTCTGGCCGGTGACCGCGACGGGCACGGTGACGCTGACGCCGGCACAATTGTCGATGCTGCTGGAGGGCATCGACTGGCGTCGCCCAGAGCGGACGTTCACGCCGACGCTGGCGGGGTGAAAACGGCGGTTTTGCGACGCTTTTTCTCGCCCGTCGATGCGTGATCTGTTATGAAATGCGGGTGCTGGAAGCGCCTGTTTCCCCTGCTGATGCCACCGCGCGGATCGCCGCGCTGGAGGCATCGCTCGCCCGGGCGAATGCCGCGCTCGCCGCCCGCGATCTGCTCATCGACACGTTGCGCGGGCAGATCGCCCGACTGCGGCGGATGCAGTTCGGTGCCTCCTCCGAGAAGTTGGGCCGCGAGATCGAACAGCTCGAGCTGGCGCTGGAAGAGCTGGAAACGGAGCGGGATGTTTCCGAAGTCGAGACTGCGGCGCCTGGAGTAGCGCCGCGCCTGGCACCGGTCCGCAGTCTGCCGGAGCATCTGCCGCGCGAGGAGGTCGTCCACGAGCCGGCGTCCGGTATCTGCACCTGCCCGGACTGCGGTGGTGCGCTGCGCCGGCTGGGCGTGGACGCGCACGAGATGCTCGACATCGTGCCGGTGCGCTGGCGGGTCGTGCGCAACGTCCGCCCCAAATACAGCTGCCGGTCTTGCGAGAAGATCGTCCAGGCACCCGCGCCGGTCAGCGCTGTGGCGCGGGGCAAGGCGACCTTCGCGACGCTGGCGCACGTCGTCGTCTCCAAGTTCGACCACCATCTGCCGTTGTACCGCCAGGCCGAGATGATGGCCGCGCAGGGGCTCGAGATCGACCGCTCGACGCTCGCGGGCTGGGCCGGGCAAGCTGCAGCACTGCTCGACCCGGTGGTCAGCCGTATCCGTGACGAGGTGCTCAAGGCCGACAAGATCCACGCCGACGACACGCCGGTGCCGGTGCTCGACCCCGGCCGTGGCAAGACCGCGACCGGGCGGCTGTGGGTGTACGCCGCCGACGACCAGGCGTCCGGCAGCACGACACCGCCCGCAACATGGTATCGCTTCACGCCCGACCGCACCGCGGCGCACCCGCAGGCGCATCTCGCCGGCTTTCGCGGCTTTCTCCAGGCCGATGCCTATGCGGGCTATGACGCCCTGTACCGCGGTGGCGTCACAGAGGTGGCATGCTGGGCACACTTCCGGCGCAAGGTGTTCGACCTGCACGAGCGCCTCTCCACGCCGCTGACCACCGATATCCTAGAGCGCATCGGCGCGCTCTATGCCGTCGAGGCGGAGGTGCGTGGTCAGCCGCCGGATGTACGCCGTCGAGCGCGACAGGAACGAAGCCAGTCGCTGGTCGACGCCTTGCGCGAGGTGCTCGACGCTGCCCTTCGCCGCCTGTCGCCCAAGTCCGACATGGCCAAAGCCATCGCCTATGGCACCAAACGCTGGCCGGCGCTGTGCCGCTTCCTGGGTGACGGGCGTCTGGAGATCGACAACAATATCGCGGAGCGGGCCCTGCGCGGCGTCGCCGTGGGAAGGCGCAACTGGCTGTTCGCGGGTTCGCGCGCAGGCGGCGAGCGAGCCGCCGCCATCTACACCGTCATCCAGACCTGCAAGGCCAACGGCGTCGACCCGCAGGCCTATATCGCCGATGTCATCGCCAGGGTCGCCGGCGACTGGCCCGCCACCCGCTGGGACGAGCTGATGCCGTGGAACTGGGTGCCCCAGACAGATCAGCCAACAGCCCAAGCCGCATAAACTGCGGTCCTCACGCCACGCTTACTGCCACAACCTCTAATCGCAACTAGTTAATGATGGTTAACGGAGGAAGCTCTCCAACGTGCAAGTTATAGGACCTGGACATACTGTGGTTGCCGGCTCGCCCGGGAGGTGCCCAAGCACGGTGAGCTGCCGCTGCGCGATGTGTGTGCAGGCTGCAGACATTCTTTAGCCGCGACTCGCCTGAAGCCGCTTCCAACGTCGCCGTACTCGGCTGGGTCGGCGCGGCTCTCGATGCGGTACCTTGATTTTACTGCCGCAGCTCAAGCCAGAAACGGCGCGCCTGCGAGCCCATCGAAGATGAACTGGACGGCAAGACCGGCCAGCAGCACGCCCGAGATCCGGCGAACGACATCCGCGCCCGTCGCGCCTAGCACCTTCACCAGCCGCTCGGCCGCGCGCATCGCGGCATAGGTGAGCGTGAGGCAAACGGCCATCATCGAGATTACGCCTGCGCCCTCGATCCATCCCGCGCTTCTCCCCATCAGCAGCACCGCCGCGCACAAGGCGCCGGGACCGGCGATCAGCGGAAAGGCCAACGGGAATACGGCGATGTCGCCGGGGCGCTCGGCATCCTTTCGCTCACCTTCGCTAATCGACGACAGGCCAGGGCCGGAAAAGGTCAGGCTCAGTGCCT
>DASWSY010000513.1:0-5268 GCA_036402415.1 Rhizobacter sp.
CTGCAAGACCAGGAAACCTGAAAAACGAAAAAGGGCCGGCTTTCGCCGGCCCTCTTCCTCCCACCCTTGTTCTCTTGAGCCGGCTCAGACGCCGGGCGTCCACAGCGCGCTGCAGCGGTGCGTGCCGCTGAAGGTCGCGTCGGGGATCAGCGTGGTGCCGGTCGGCGTGTACTGCAGGATCTCGTCGGTTGCACCGAAGGCCGGCCAGGCGGTGGGCGCGGCCGGCGGGTTCGGGTTGCCGGTGGCGGCGAAGCGCGACCACTGCGACACGATCGTGGCGGCCAGCGCATCCTGCGCGGCGGTGCGGGTGAAGCTGCCGGTGTCGAAGATGTAGTTCAGCTCCGTCGTGTGCGCGGCCCCCATCGGGAAGCTGCGGCCGGGAATGAACGCCGGCACGGTGTCGTCGGCGAACTCGTACACGTACACGCTGGCGTTGGCCTCCTGCAGCTTGGACGACAGGCGCGAGTTGCAGGCGAAGAGCAGGTCGGTGCCGAGCGCGCCGAGCGCCACGCTGTGGTTGCCGCCGAAGAGCGCGGGGTTGTACACGGTGGTGGCCAGCGTGTTGGGGAAGCCGGCCGGGAAGGGCGCCGCCGCCAGGTAGGGGAAGGTGCCGGTGATGGCCGCCTCGTAGTTGCCGGCGTTGAGCGGCGCGCCCAGGTAGGGCTTGGCGCCCGTCGGTGCCGACACCTCGTCGAGCGCCACGAAGAGGCGCCACTCGTCGCGCGTCGCACCCTGGATCAGCGGCACGCGGTTGTAGGTGCCGGCCGCGATGCGGGCGTACACCGAGCCGGGCAGCACCGAGGTGTCGACCGACGGGATCGGCCCCGACGGCCAGGCCACCGACTGCGATGCCAGCAACGAGGCCACCGGGATGTTGCGCAGGCAGGCAGCGGTGTTGTTGGCGCCGGTGCAGCCATTGGCCGCGCCGACCGCCGTGCCCACCGCCTCCGAGGTGGCGAGCGAGGGCTGTGCCGCCGCGCTGAAGGCATAGGCGCCGCTCTGGATGATGGCCTTGTGGAAGAGGCCGGTCGAGCCGGGCGAGGCCAGGTGCGCGTGCACGCTGAAGCCGCCGGCCGACTCGCCGAAGATGGTCACGTTGTTGCGGTTGCCGCCGAAGCCGGCGATGTTGTCGCGCACCCAGCGAAGCGCGGCCTGCTGGTCCATCAGGCCGTAGTTGCCCGAGGCGCCACTCTGTTCGGCCGAGAGCTGCGGGTGGGCCATGAAGCCGAGCGCCCCAAGGCGGTAGTTGAGCGTGACGACCACGTTGCCCTGCGCCACCAGACGCTCGGGGTTGTAGCCGTTCGACAGGCCCAGGTAGAACGCACCGCCGTGGATCCACACCATCACGGGGTAGTTGCCGGGGGTCTTGGGGGCGTAGACGTTGAGGTACAGGCAGTCTTCGCTCGTCGACGCCGCGCCGAAGGCCGTGCCGGGCTGAGCGCAGTGCGGGCCGAAGGCCTTGGCCTCGCGAACGCCACTCCAGGGCGTGACGGCAGCCGGGGCGGCCCAGCGCCGGGCGCCGACCGGCGGCGCCGCGTAGGGAATGCCGAGGTAGCGCAGGGTGTTGCCGCTGATCGATCCGCGCACCACGCCGCTGGTGGTGCTGGCTTCGACCTCATCTTGGTCGCCGCCACCGCAGGCGGACAGGCCTGCCGCGAGGGCGACGCTCACCAGCGCGGTGGACCAGAAGGATTTGGTGTTCAAGGGACTGCTCCAAGTTAATGCACGACTGTGCAGTTTTGGAGTGTGCCGGCCTTCAACCCCTTCCACGAGTCGGAAAAGCGATGACCCGAGACAGCAAGTCAGTACAAGTTTTGCCCGGGGAAATGGTGTTTGGGTCCGGTTTCAGAATGACGAGCCTGGTTGCTGCAGGAACTCGATCTCCTCTGGAGTGGACGCGCGTCCAAGAATCGCGTTGCGGTGGGGGAAGCGGCCGAAACGCGCCACGATGACCTCGTGACGCCTCGCGTAGTCGAGCCAGTCGTCGCCAGCCTCGGGTGCGTCGGCCGCAAGGGCCGCGAAGAGCTCGACCGAGCGCGCCTGCGCGGCCAGGTCTTCCGCATGCTCGAAGGGCAGGTAGACGAAAACGCGCTGCACCGGCGCGAGCTCGCGGTCCTGCCCCGCGGCCACCATCGCCTGGGCGGCGGCCAGCGCGAGCGGATCGCCGGCGAAGGCGCGGGGCGTGTTGCGGTGGACGTTGCGGGGGAACTGGTCGAGCACGATCACGCGGGCCAGCGCGCTGCCGGCGTCGGCGGCCCAGGCGGGCAGCTCGTCGCGCAGGGCCGCGTCGATCAGGGGCGCGAAGCGGCGCTCGATCTCGCGGTCGAACTCGTCGCTCTTGCGGAACCACTCCGGCCGGTTGGCATAGGGCGGGCCGTCGCCGAACCAGAAGCGCAGGACGTCGAGGGCGCGTGGGTCCATGGTCTCAGCGCCCCAGTTGCTGCCACAGGTAGCTGAACTCCAGCGCCTGCAGGTGCGCACGCTGCTCGTTGTCGGCCGCGCCGCCGTGGCCGCCCTCGATGTTCTCGTAATAGAGGACGTCGTGGCCCTGCGCGAGCATGCGCGCCGCCATCTTGCGCGCATGGCCGGGGTGCACGCGGTCGTCGCGCGTGGAGGTGGTGAAGAGCACACGCGGGTACTTCACGCCGGGCTTCACGTTCTGGTAGGGGCTGTAGGCCGAGATGAAGGCCCACTCCTCGGGCAGGTCGGGGTTGCCGTATTCGGCCATCCACGAGGCACCGGCGAGCAGCGTGTGGTAGCGGCGCATGTCGAGCAGCGGCACCTGGCACACCACCGCGTTGAAGAGCTCCGGCCGCTGCGTGAAGGCCGCACCCACCAGCAGGCCGCCGTTGCTGCCGCCCATGATGCCGAGGTGCTTCGGCGAGGTGATCTTCTGGCGGACGAGGTCTTCCGCCACGGCGATGAAGTCCTCGTAGCTGCGCTGCTTGTTCGCCTTCACCGCGGCCTGGTGCCAGGCCGGGCCGTACTCGCCGCCGCCGCGGATGTTGGCCACCACCAGCACGCCGCCGCGCCGGTACCACGAGCGGCCGAAGCCGCCCGAGTACCAGGGCTTGAGCGAGATCTCGAAGCCGCCGTAGCCGTAGAGGAGCGTCGGGTTCTCGCCATCGGGCTTGGCGTCCTGGGGCCAGACCACGAAGTAGGGCACCCGGGTGCCGTCCTTCGAGGTGGCGAAGCGCTGCTCGGCGCGCATGCCTGTGCTGTCGAACAGCGCGCCTCTGGATTTCAGCAACTCCCGCTTGTCGTCGGCCGTGCTGCCGAGGTAGAGCGAATCGGGGGTCAGGAAATCGGTGTAGCTCAGCCAGTAGGCCTCGGCCAGCGGGTCGTCCCGGATCAGCGGGTCGTGCAGGGCGCTCACGCCCAGCGCGCCGGGGAAGGGCGCGTTCACCTCGCGCCGGGTGAAGCGGTCGCCCTGCTTGTGCCACTGCTCCAGCTTGCCGGCCACGTTGTCGATGATGTTGAGCAGCACGTGGCTCTTGGTCGCGGTGTAGCCCGAGAGCGAGCGGGTGGCGGTCGGCGTGAAGAGCGGGGCCAGCTTGCGCTCGCCCTGCAGGTAGGCGAGCGCGTTGGCGTGCAGCAGCGAGCCGGCGGGAAAGCGCTGCTCGCCGACCGTCATCTCGCTGCGCAGGCTCAGCAGCAGGGTGTCGCGCAGGAAGGCCGGGCTCGCGTCGCTCGGGATGTCGAGCGGCACGAGCTTGCCCTGCTGCAGCAGGAAGACCTTGCTGTTGTAGAAGTCGAGCGAGCGGTAGAACACGGTGCGCTCGAAGCCGGGTGTCAGGTCCACGCTCACGTGCACGGCCACGTCCTGCTTCTCGCCTTCGAACACGGTCTGTGCCGCGGCGAGCGGCGTGCCGCGCTTCCAGCGCTTGATGACGCGTGGGTAGCCCGAGTCGGTCATCGAGCCGGGGCCGAAGTCGGTGGCGACGTAGATGGTGTCGGCGTCGATCCAGTCGACGTCGCCCTTGGCTTCGGGCAGCGTGAAGCCATCGTTCACGAACACCTTCTTCGCGGTGTCGAACTCGCGCACCACCTTCGCATCGGCGCCACCGCGCGAGAGCGAGATCAGGCAATGGCGGTAGCTGGGCCCCAGGCAGGTGGCGCCGCCCCAGACCCAGTTCTCGTTCTCGGCGGCGCCAAGGGCGTCGAGGTCGAGCACCGTTTCCCAGGCCGGCTGCGGCTTGCGGTATTCGGCGAGCGTGGTGCGGCGCCACAGGCCGCGCTTATTCTTTTCG
This sequence comes from Rhizobacter sp., assembly GCA_036402415.1. Taxonomy (GTDB): domain Bacteria; phylum Pseudomonadota; class Gammaproteobacteria; order Burkholderiales; family Burkholderiaceae_C; genus Rhizobacter. The sequence goes on from DASWSY010000513.1 coordinate 4,251, forward strand.
TCCTGCCAGAAGTTGTAGAGCCAGTCGCCGCGGCGCGTGACGTTCGGGATGCGGTCCTGCGCGTTCAGCACTTCCAGAAGCTGTGCGCGCGTCTGCGCGAAGTCGGGCCGCGCGGTAAGTTCCTTCTGCGAGACCGCGTTGCGTTCGCGCACCCAGTCGAGCGCCTTGTCGCCGTGCACGTCTTCGAGCCAGAGGAAGGGGTCGGCGGCGTCGGGCGTGGCGGGGGTTTGGGACATGGCGGAGAGGCTGGACAGGAAGAGAAGGGGCGCCGCAGCGAGGCAGACGAGCAGCTTCATGGAGAGGGACTCACACCCGCAGGTCGTGCGTCTCGGGGTGCTTCTCCATGTAGGCGCGCATGTAGGGGCACTGCGGGTCGATCTTCAACCGGTGCTCGCGCGCGTGCGCCATCGCAAACCTGGCCAGTGCACCCGCGATGCCGCGGCCTTCGAGCGCCTGCGGCACTTTGGTGTGCGTGAGCCGCATCACCGAGGGGCTGGTCATCTTGTATTCGGCCAGGGCCAGGTGGCCTTCGACGGTGGTCTCGAACCGGTGCGCCGCGGCGTTGTGCGAGACGGTGTAGGAAGGATTGGGCGAAGGGGTCTGGGTCATGGTGAGCCGATTATTGGCTCACTCGTTTCCGTACAGGCGCTGCGGGGTGATCTCGATGCTCTGTGCGCCGTCGCCTACCCACACGGCGCCGTCCTGCACCGTCACCTGGAGCTGCATGGTGCGCTGTGCCAGCTTGGCGAGGGCCTGGCTCTGCTCGGCCGGGATCTGCCACACCGTCAGGTTGGTGGCGCGGGTGATCTTCGTGGCGATGCCGCTCCACCAGATCGGCGTGCTGCTGGTGTAGCTGTAGACCGCCACCCGTTCGGCGCGCGGCACCGACTTCATCACCCGCTTGTCGTCGGGCTGGCCGAGGTCGATCCACTGGATGAGCTGGCCAGTGAGGTCTTTCTGCCACAGGCTGGGTTCGTCCACGTCCCAGAGGTCTTTGGCGAACTCGAGCGCGCCGTGG
>DASWSY010000514.1:0-7146 GCA_036402415.1 Rhizobacter sp.
GGAAAGAGCCTCGGCGCCACCACCAGCGTGGCAAGCGACACCGCGAGCGCCAGCGCCAGCCCGAGGCCCGCCGCCGCCGGCAGCCACGACAGCAGCAGCGCCGCCGCGCCCCACGCCGCCAGGCCCGCGAGCAGCGCCCGCGGCCACGACCCGCGCAGTCCCACGTGTGCATAGGCGAGGCTGAAGCTCACCGAGGCGAACACCGCCGACAAGGCCAGGGCGGCGGCCCCGGCGGCGAAGGCTGCACCGCGCTCCACTGCGAGGAAGAAGAGGATGGGCCCGGCCACCACCGGGAGGCCCGCCAGCCACCCGGCCACCTGCGGCCCGAAGCGCCGCCCGGCCAGCGACACCAGCAGCAGGAAGGTGGGAACGAGCAGCAGCTTGAGCGCGAGCAATGGAGGCGGTGACGGAGGGCGAAACGCCGATTGTCGCGTCAGCCCGGTGCCGCCCGTCCCACCGCATGGCGGTACAGATGCCAGCTCGCGTGCCCGAGCACCGGCCCGGCCACCAGCAGCCCGAGGAACCACGGCAGCAGCGCGAGCACCACGAGCGTGGTGACGAGCGCGCCCCAGGCCAGCATCACCGGCGTCTGCGTGAGCACCAGGCGCAGGCTGGTGAGCGCGGCGGTGATCGCATCGGTGGGCCGGTCGAGGATCATCGGGATCGCCACCACGCTCACCGAGAAGATGAGCCCGGCGAACAGCGCGCCCACCGCGAGGTAGGCGACGATGAAGCCCAGGTTGTCGAGGTCGAGCAACGCGAGCAACGAGCCCTTGAAGTCGGGCATGCCGTCGAAGCTCACAGCAAACACGACGAGCGCCGCGCGCCCCCACAGCATCTCGAGCACCAGAAGCGCGAAACCGAAGATCGCAAGCGTGCCCAGCCGCGTGCGCCAGGCCAGCAGCGAATCGGCCAGGCGCGGCGGCTCGCCCGCCTCCAGGCGCTGGCTCACGCGGTACAGGCCCATGCAGAGAAAGGGTCCCATCAGCAGGAAGCCCGCCGACAGCGCCAGCACGTACACCGGCGCATGGCGGAACACGGCGAGCAGCGCCCAGCCCATCGCGACGAAACACGCGCCGTAGAAGACCCCGATCGCCGGCACGCGCCGGAAATCGCGCCAGCCGAGCACCAGGCACTGCGCCAGGGCGGCCAGGCGCACCCGCTGCAGGGGGATGTCGAAAGCCGACGCGGGGCGCTCGATCGGGGCGTCGTCAGGGGAAGAGTCAGGGGTCATGGCCGTTGCGACGTGGCAGCACGGCACCCATGGTGGCGCCAACGGCGCCGCTTGCGATGCTCGTTCTCCCCGATACCCGAGCCGGCGCCGCCACAATCGCCGGCATGAGTTCCCCGGGGCCCCGCCCTGCTTCTTCTCCAGCCCATTTCCAACCCCGGCTCACGCTGCAGACGCTGAACCGTGGCCACGGCCTGCTGGGCCTGCGCCCGAGCGGCCCCTTCGGCCCGCGCGGGCCCGAGGTCACGGTGGCGCGCATCACCTGGGTCTACCGCGGCGCCGACGGCCGCGAGGCCGAACTGCCCGCACCGACCTCGGTGCTCAACAGCCGCGGTCCGGCCGTCCTCCACCTCGACGATGCCGCGGGCGGTGCGTGGTCGACCACGCGCGACCGGCCGGCCGAGGCCGACGCGCTCGACGCGGTCTGGGCCGCCGGCCTGCACCCCCTGCCCGAGGACGCGCTGCAGTGGCGGGCGCCCGAGCTCCCGCGCCCGGCCGGCCCCCTGTGGACGCTGGTGCGCGAAGACCATTTCGGCGATTTCTGGGCCGAGCAGGTGCCCGCGTGGCAGGCCGCCGGCTGGAGCGTGGTGGTGGTGCCCGGCTTCGCGCACGAGACGCTGCAGGTCGAGGCGTGGAAGCTGATCGTCGAACCGGCGAGTGGTGAACTGCTGGGCCGCGAACTCGCCGCGCCGCTGCGCAAGCCGGATGCACCGGTCGAGGCCTTGCGCCAGCCCTGGCGCGAAGGCACCTGGATGCTCTCGCTCGGGGTCGAGATCGCCGGCGAGACCTGGGACCTGGTGCCGCTCCTGGCCGACCTGCTCAAGCGCGACAGCCGATGGCTCTCGGCCGCGCACATCGCAAGCCTCGACGACCGCGGCACCGTGCGGCTGCACGCGCCCGGCGGCCGCCGCATCGACGCGCCGGTGGCGCCGATCAAGGCCATCGTCGGTGCGATGGTGGACCTGCTGACCGACCCCGCACGCCAGCACCACGGCCCGCTGCCCCTGGGCCGGTGGGATGCGCACCGGCTCGACGCGCTGCGCACCGCCCTGCACGACACGCAGGCCCGACGCGCCGGCCCGCATGGCGCGTGGCAGCTCCAGGGCGAGGCGGGCCTGCGGTTGCTCGCCGAACGGCTGCGCGAGGCCGGTACGCCGCAACCGGTCGACGCCCCGGCGGGGCTGCAGCTCACGCTGCGGCCCTACCAGCAGGCCGGCCTGGCGTGGCTGCAGTACCTGCGCGAACACGGGCTCGGCGGCATCCTGGCCGACGACATGGGCCTGGGCAAGACCGCGCAGGCGCTCGCGCATGTGCTGGTCGAAAAGGAGGCCGGCCGGCTCGACCGGCCCGCGCTCGTGGTGCTGCCGACCTCGCTGCTCTTCAACTGGTGCGCCGAGGCGCAGCGCATGGCGCCCGGCCTGCGCCTGCTCGTGCTGCAGGGGCCCGATCGTGCGAAGGACTTCGGCCGCATCGCCGGCCACGACGTGGTGCTCACCACCTACCCGCTGCTGTGGCGCGACATCGAGGCGCTGGTGGCGCAGCCCTTCCACCTCGTCATCCTCGACGAAGCCCAGGCGGTGAAGAACGCCACCGGCCGCAGCGCCGGTGCCCTGCGCCGCCTGCAGGCACGCCACCGCCTGTGCCTGACCGGCACGCCGCTCGAGAACCACCTCGGCGAGCTCTGGGCGCAGTTCGACTTCCTCATGCCGGGCTTCCTTGGCGATGCACGCAGCTTCGCGCGACAGTGGCGCAAGCCGATCGAGGAGAACGGCGAGACGCTGAAGGCGCAGCAGCTCGCGCAGCGCGTGCGCCCCTTCATCCTGCGACGCCGCAAGGCGGACGTGGCCGCGGAGCTGCCGCCGCTCACCGACGTGGTCGAGCGTGTGCAGCTGCAGGGCCGCCAGCGCGAGCTGTACGAGAGCGTGCGCGTCGCCTCCGACGAGATCGTGCGGCGCACGCTCATGCGCCGCGGCTTCGCCGGCGCGCAGATCACCATCCTCGATGCGCTGCTCAAGCTGCGCCAGGTGTGCTGCGACCCGCGTCTGCTCAAGGGCCACAAGACGCCGCGCACCATGGAGCGCGCCAAGCTCGACTGGCTGCGCGACCGCCTTCCCTCGCTGGTGGCCGAGGGCCGGCGCGTGCTGGTGTTCTCGCAGTTCACGCAACTGCTGTCGCTGATCGAGCTGGAGCTCGAGGCCCTGGCGCTGCCCTGGCTCGCGCTCACCGGCCGCACGCCGGTCGCGGCGCGCGGCGAGGTGGTGCGGCGCTTCCAGGCCGGCGAGGCACCCGTGCTGCTCGTGAGCCTGAAGGCCGGTGGCCAGGGCCTGAACCTCACCGCCGCCGACACCGTGGTCCACATGGACCCGTGGTGGAACCCGGCTGTCGAAGCGCAGGCCACCGCACGCGCCCACCGCCTCGGGCAGGCGCAGCCGGTCTTCGTCTACCGCCTCATCGCCGAAGGCAGCATCGAGGAGCGCATGCTGGCGCTGCAGGCCCGCAAGCGCGCGCTGTCCGACGGCGTGCTGGGGCACGACGACGAGACCGCGGCCAAGTTCAGCGAGCAGGACCTCGCCGACCTGCTGGCGCCGCTCGCCTGAGCGTCGGCTAGAACGGCAGGGCGGTGGTGTTCTTCACCTCTTCCATCACCGCATAGGTGTGGGTCTCGCGCACGCCGGGCAGCGTCCAGATCACCGCGCCCACGAGCTCGCGGTAGGCGTCCATGTCGGCCACGCGCGTCTTGATGAGGTAGTCGAAGCCGCCGGCCACCATGTGGCATTCGAGGATCTCGGGGCGCACCTGCACCGCGGCCTTGAAATGCTCGAACACCTCGGGCGTGGTGCGGTCGAGCACCACCTGGATGAAGACCATCATCCCGGCGCCGAGCTTGCGCGGGTTGAGCCGCGCCTCGTAGCCGAGGATGTAGCCGTCGCGCGTGAGCCGCTTCACGCGCTCGAGCACCGCGGTGGGCGAGAGGTGCACCTCTTCGGCCAGCTTCAGGTTGCTGATGCGCCCGTCGGCCTGCAGCAGGCGCAGGATGCGGGCATCGGTCTTGTCCAGCCCCTCGGGTGCCGAGGCGGTGGCGGCAGCGTTCTTCTTCATGCCTGGGTTATAAACCCTGCTCCCCAGAACACCCCCGAAGGACCCGACCATGCGTGCGACCCGTTGGCTGATCGCGCTTTTCGTCATCGTGCTGCTGGCGGTGGCCTATGTCGCGGTGGTCCTGAACTGGAGCTATTCCACCGGCGAGCGCGCGGGCTGGGTGCAGAAGCTGTCGAAGAAGGGGTGGCTCTGCAAGACCTGGGAGGGCGAACTGGCGCTCGTGTCGATGCCCGGTGCGATGCCGGAGAAGTTTCTGTTCACGGTGCACGACGACGAGGTCGCCGAACAGATCAACAAGGTGATGGGCAAGCGCGTGGCCCTGCACTATGAGGAGAAGGTGGGACTGCCCACCACCTGTTTCGGCGACACCCGCCATTTCGTCACGGGCGTGCGCGTGCAGGACGAGATCTCGCTCATGCCCGGCGTGAGCGTGCCGGTGCCGCCGGCCGCGGCCTCGTCGGGGCTGCCGGCGCCCGCCGCATCGCCCGCCTCGCGCTGAGCGTGCGGCCCATGCTGCGCGCCGCACGTGCGTGGGTGGCGGCCGCGGCCCTGCTCGTGCCGTGGACGCTGCAGGCACAGCTCGCCGCACCCCTCGGGCCCACGCCGGCCGCGCGGCCGCAGGTCGCGCTCGTGCTCTCGGGCGGCGGCGCGCGCGGCGGGGCGCACATCGGCGTGCTCAAGGCGCTCGAAGAGCTGCGCGTGCCGGTCGACATGATCGTCGGCACGAGCGCCGGCTCCATCGTCGGGGCGGCGTATGCGAGCGGCATGCCGCTGGCCGAGATCGAGCGCGAGATGAAGGGGCTGTCGACCGCGTCGCTGTTCCGCGACGTCGCACGCGAGGAAGCGCCCTACCGCCGCAAGGTGGACGACGGCTACAACTACATCGGCCCGGAGATCGGTCTTTCGACCTCGGGCCTGGCGCTGCCCAAGGGTGCGGTCGCGGGCGTCTCGCTCGAAGCCGTGCTGCGCCGCCTGACGCGCTATCAGACCAGCCCCAACTTCGACCGCCTGCCGATCCGCTTCCGCGCGGTGGCCACCGACATCGGCAACGCCGAGATGGTGGTGATCGACCACGGCCCGCTCGCGCTCGCGGCACGCGCGAGCATGGCCATCCCGGGTGCGGTGAACCCGGTCGAGATCGACGGCCGGCTGCTGGTGGACGGCGGCTTGAAGCGCAACCTGCCGGTCGACGTGGCGCGGCGCATGGGCGCCGACGTGGTGATCGCCGTCAACATCGGCACGCCGCTGCTGGAGCGCGAGCGCATCACCTCGCTGCTGACCGTGACCGACCAGGTGCTGCGCATCATCACCGAAGAGAACGTGATGCAGTCGGTCCGCGAGCTCACGCCGCGCGACCTCCTCATCACGCCGGAGCTCGCCGACATCACCTCCGCCGACTTCGACCGACTGAGCGACGCCGCCCGGCGCGGCGAGGCGGCCACGCGCGCGATGGCCGGGCAGCTCGCAGCCCTTGCGCTCTCGCCGGACGACTACGCCGCGCTCGGCCGCCAGCGCGCGCTCGCCCCTGGCGACACCGCCCTCATGGTCGACGAGGTGCGCGTGGTGGGCACGCGCGCCGTCAACCCGGACGTGGTGCTCGCCGCGATGGACACGCAGCCCGGCACGCCCTTCGACGCCGACCGCCTGGACCGCGACCTCAAGCGCATCTACAGCCGCGGCGACTTCGAGAGCGTCAACTACAGCCTGGTCAACGAGCCCGGCACCGGGCGCGTGCTGCTGGTCGAGGTGAACGAGAAGTCCTGGGGGCCGCACTACCTTCGCGTGGGCCTCACGCTGTCATCCACGTTCCGGGGCAACGCCTTCTTCAACCTGCAGGCAAGCCACCGCGCCACCTGGCTCAACACGCTCGGCGCCGAGTGGCGCAACGACCTGCAGCTGGGCCAGGTGGGCGCCCTGCGCACCGAGTGGTACCAGCCGCTGTCGACCGCGCAGCGCTGGTTCGTCGCGCCGCGCCTGGAGCTGCAGGACGAACCCTTCGACGTCTACGACGACGACAGCCGGCAGCGCGTGGCGCGATTTCGCCGCCGCACCGAGCTCCTCGGCCTGGACGTCGGCGTGCCGCTCGGCACCGCCGGCGAAGCCCGCATCGGCTACGTGCGCGGGCGGCTGCGCTTCGGCGACGACACGAGCCTCGTCCCGGCTTCGCTGCTCGACGGCGACAGCCGCCTCGCCGGCGTGCTGACGCGGCTGCGCATCGACAAGCTCGACAACCTGCGCTTCCCGCGTTCCGGCTACGCCGCCGAGCTGCGGGTGATGGCAGCGCACACGCAGCTCGGCGCGTCGGACACCTACACCAAGGCCGAGCTCTTCCTGCAAGGCGCCACGCACACCGGCCCGCATGCACTGCGCGCGGCACTGCGTGCCGGCGGCAACCTGCGCGCCGACCCCCTGCCCGACTACGAGCTGCTGCAGCTCGGCGGCTTCCTCAACCTCTCGGGCTACCAGAACGGCCAGCTCCTCGGACGCGAGATGCGCTTCGGGCGCCTGGTCTACAACTACCGGCTCGACCGGCCCGGCTTCTTCGACGGCATGTACCTCGGCGCCTCGCTCGAGTTCGGCCGCATCGGCGATGCGGTAGCCGGGCCGGAACGCAGCCGCCTGCGGCGCAGCAACGCGCTCTATTTCGCGCTCGACACGCCGCTCGGGCCGCTGTACCTGGCCTACGGCGTGGGCGACGGCGGCAACCGCACGGCCTACCTCTTCCTCGGCCAGCCCTGAAATGCGGCGCGGGCGTGGTGCATGTCACGCCCGGCGGGGAGCACCGTCACGTTTTGACAATCCTGAGCCGGCGATGG
>DASWSY010000515.1:0-10753 GCA_036402415.1 Rhizobacter sp.
CGATGTCGAGGCTGCGCAGGAACTGCGGCACCCAGCCGGCGCCAAGTTCGATCACGCCGCCGCGCAGCCTGGGGAAGCGCTCGAAGACCCCGTCGCTCACCATCGACGAGATGAAGAGCTGCGGCGCCATCGGCAGCGCCACCAGGTCGCGGAAGCGCAGGTTCTCGCCGCCGCCGTGCACGTCGGGCGGGCGCGGCCGGCCGGTCTGTTCGTAGCCCTTGGGCTGGATCGACGCCCCGGCACCGACGTGGAGCATGAACGGGATGCCCGCCTCCGACAGCTCGCGCCACAGCGGGTCGAGGTCGGGATGGCCGGGGGCACGCTCGCCGGCCGGCTGCGACGGGATCCAGAACGCACCACAGCCCATGCGGATGCCTTCGCGGACTTCCCTCAGCGCCAGCTCCGGCTCGGAGAGCGACACCTGCCCCACCGCGATGAGCCTCGAATCGCCGGCGCAGAACTCGGTGATGGCACGGTTGTGGGCCCGTGCACCGCCATAGCGCACGTCGAGGTCCTCGTGCGAGAGGTACTGCCCGGCCGCGAAGGTCGAGAACACGAGCTGCTTGCTGAAGCCCAGGTCGTCGAGCGCCTTGCGGCGCTCGGCGGCATCGATCGCGCCATAGGCGGCCCAGCCCTTGGGGCCGGCGACCACGTTGGTGCTGATGGCGGCCGTCTTCTCGGCATCCTTCACCCGCGCCATCTGGCGCTCGATGTGTTCCAGCGTGCTGCTGCCGGCCTTGGCAAGGTTCATCGGCTTCAGCCGGTCGCGGATCGCGGGGTCGGCGTGGTCGGCGATCCAGCGGGGAGTTTCCATCAGGTGGCTGTCGGCGTCGTGCATGACGCGCTGGCTGGCGTAGGGCATTCGCTCTCCTTCGTCGTAGTAGAGAAATTCTCTACTAGCGTCGCACGCCGGCACAAGCGGGGGAATTCCCTCCGTCATGCAGACACCTGCGCGACAGGTGCAGCGCCGCCAGGAATGGCGCTTGCCGCACAGCAGCACATCCGCTGAGCACCGACCGAGGATTCCCCGATGTACCTCCGATTGCGCAAGCGCAAGAAGCCCCTGCCCCACGACCCCGCCGTGCCTGGCAACGCCGTGGAACCGGCCGCCGACGCCAGTGGCCCGGCGTCGTCACCGTCGAGCGACTGGGTTCCCGTCGAACCCAACGAAGAGACGCCCGGCGACAGCCAGACCATCAGCACGCCACGCCACCCGAACCGCGGCAAGGCGCGCGAGTCGGCCCGCGGCTCGCACCGCTGACGGCACGAAACACCCGTCGCCCCGCCGATGGCGGGCGCCGGGGCGTGCGCGGCCCTGAGGCCGCGCCTTCGCGCGTCAATGCAAGGTGTAGGGCTTCAGCGCCGAGGGCATCTGCATGTCGGGCGCAGCCTGCATCGCGTCGCGCGCCTTGCCCCGCATCTCGTCGGGCGACAGCGCCATGCCGACACGGTCGCTGTAGTCGCGCGGCGGCTGCGCGGTGCGCTTGGCCTCGCGGCGCGCGGTCTCGGCCGCCCAGACGTCGATCGCGGTCACGCCCATCACCGCCACCATGGCAAGCGCGGTGTTGCGGCGCTTCTGGCTGTTGGACGCCAGGTCGGCGGCGAGCGTGGCCAGGTCGAGCGCGTCGCCGGCCACCCGTGCCCAGAGCCAGGGCTGCGGGTCCTTGGCGGTGAGCAGGCCGATGCCGGTCGCGATTTCCCGCACGCCATAGGCTTGCAGCAAGTTCTTCCCGTAATGCACGCCGGTCGCCTGGGCGGTGGCCCTGGGCGCGAGCAACTCGGCCACGCCGAGCGCGATGCTGAACCAGCCCAGGCCCTTGGCCATGGCGTCGGGGGTGAGCTGCATCGCCTTCAGTCGTGCCGGGCCGCTGGACTCGGTGGAGAACTCGTCGTTCTGGCCGGTCATGGGCTTCTGGACCACGGGATCGTTGAGCGTCTCGTTCATGCTGGGTTCTCCTCAGGGCTTGAGCACGACCTTGATGCACCCATCCAGCTTGTCGCGGAAGGTCTTGTACATCTCGGGCCCTTGTTCCAGGCTGGCCGTGTGGGTGATGACGAAAGACGGGTCGACCTGGCCATCGACGATGCGCTGCAGCAGGTCGTCGGTCCAGCGGTTGACGTGGGTCTGGCCGGTGCGCACCGTCAGGCCCTTGTTCATGAGCGCCCCCATGGGCAGCTTGTCGACGAAGCCGCCGTACACGCCGGGGATCGAGAGGATGCCCGCCGGCCGGCACACGTAGATCATTTCGCGCAGCACGTGCGGGCGGTCGGTCTCGAGCATCACCGCCTGCTTGGCACGGTCGTAGAGGCCGTCGATGGCGCGGGTGGCGTGGCTTTCCATGCCGACCGCGTCGATGCATTTCTCGGGGCCCTTGCCCTTGGTGAGCTGCTGCAGGCGCTCGATCACGCTCTCTTCCTCGAAGTTGATGGTGATGGCGCCGCCCGCCTTGGCCATCGACAGGCGCTCGGGCAAGCGGTCGATCGCGATCACCTGCCTAGCGCCCAGCATCACCGCACTGCGGATGGCGAACTGGCCGACCGGCCCGGCGCCCCACACGGCCACGGTGTCGGTGGGCTGGATGTCGCAGGCCACGGCCGCCTGCCAGCCGGTCGGGAAGATGTCGCCGAGGAAGAGCACCTGCTCGTCCGACAGTCCGTCGGGGATCTTCACCGGCGCCACGTCGGCGAACGGCACGCGGATGAACTCGGCCTGCCCGCCGGCATAGCCACCCGTGAGGTGCGTGTAACCGAAGAGCCCGGCCGTGGTGTGGCCGAACACCTTGTCGGCCAGGTCCTTGTTGCGGTTGGTCGTCTCGCAGACCGAGAAGTTGCCGCGGCGGCACTGCTCGCATTCGCCGCAGCAGATCGTGAAGGGCACCACCACCTTGTCGCCGATCTTGAGCTTCTTGTTCTCGGGGCCGACTTCCATCACCTCGCCCATGAACTCGTGGCCCATGATGTCGCCCTTCTCCATGCCGGGCATGAAGCCGTCGAAGAGGTGGAGGTCGGAGCCGCAGATGGCGCAGCTCGTCATCTTGATGATGGCGTCGCGCGGGTGCTCGATCTTGGGGTCGGGCACCGTGTCGTAACGGATGTCCGTCTTGCCGTGCCAGCAAAGTGCTTTCATCGAGGTTCTCCTGCAGTCGTGTGGACTGCGCGGCAAACCGCGTTCCGAATGGCACTCAGCCCAGGGTGCCGTCCTGCAGGGCCTTCACCGTGTCCCGGATCAGGTGGCCCGACACCGAAAACCTCGGCGGCACGTTGGGCAAGGCCTCGATCGGGAACCACTGCGCGTCTTCGATCTCGACCTCCTGGGGCACGATGTGCCCGCCCGTCCAGCGCGCGGTGAAGGCCACCATCAGGCTGTGCGGGAACGGCCAGCTTTGGCTGCCGTAGTAGCGCAGGTCGGCGACCGTCACGCCGACCTCTTCGGCCACCTCGCGGTGCACGCAGTCTTCGAGCGACTCACCCGCTTCCACGAACCCCGCGAGCGCGCTGTACATGCCCTTCGCGTAATGCGGCGAACGCGCCAGCAGCAGCTCGCCCGGCCGCCACACCAGCGCCATCATGGCCGGGCTCACGCGCGGGTAGGCGGTGTGCTTGCAGGCCGGGCACACGCGCGAACGTTCACCCGGGTGCAGCTCGGTCGGCGTGCCGCACACGCCGCAATGGCGGTGGGTGCGGTCCCACTCGATCACCTGGGCGGCGCGCCCCGCGAGCGCGCCGACTTCGGGTGGCAGCGCCATCATTGCCGCGCGCAGCGGGGTGGCGCGCCACCCGGGCGGCGCCTCTGGCAGCGCCAGCGCCCAGCAGTCGACCTGCGCCAGCGTGCCGAGGTAGTGGCGCGAACTCGCCAGCGACTCCAGCATCGCCACCGCCAGCGGCTGCAGCGCGATGCTCTCGGCCTCGGGCACCAGCAGGTCGCGGCCGACGAAGGCGAAATGCCAGGCGTCGAGGGTCGGTTGGAGCGAGGGGCGGCTGGCGGGAATGAAGCTCATGCGGCGAAGGCGCGGTGGTCCGGGACCCCGCATCATCGCCGGAACCGGCGCGCCCTGCAGTCTCAGGCCGCGGCCGGCCGTTCGGTCCAGTAGCGGCGCAAGCCGCTGCGCGGGTCGTCGATCACCGTTTCATGCTCGGTGTCGATGACGAGCGTGGCACGCGAGGGCAGCGTGTAGCTCGGCCAGGCTGGCACCTGCGGGTTGTGGGGGTCGCCGGTGGCGGCGAAGGTGGCCCACACCGAGGACATCATCCGGGCCAGGCGGCGTTGGCTGTCCATCGGGCCGTTGAGCGCGCGGCGGATGTCGTGCAGGCTCGGGCCGACGTCCACGCCGTGCGTGGCACCCAAGCGCCCGCCGTACGCGGGGCTCGGGGCCCGCCAGAGGTAGGTCCACACCGGCGCGGCAAAGGCCATCGCCTTGCGGTCGGCCTGCAGGTGGGCGGCGCGGCGGAAACCGGCGTCGGTGTCGAGCCGCACCTGCAGCAGGTAGGGACTCGCGGCCGGGTCTTCGTCGCGGTATTGCTGCAGCAGCATGGCCGCATCGCTGCCCACGCGCCGCCGGAAGAAGCCTTCCAGCCCCCCCTCGTCGAGGTCGAAGTTGACGGTGCGGTAGCTGCGTTCGTCGAGCGTGGTGCCGATGAGCATCGGCACGTGGGCCGACACCTCCGGCGCGTCGGGGTCGAAGGGGTGGCGCGGCACGGCCCCGCGCTCGTGCACCACCGGCGCGAAGCTGCGCGGCGCCTCGCCGCGCGCACGGTCACCCATCTCCAGCGTGACCTGGGCCGCCAGCACCTGGTGAAAGGGCATCTCGTGCAGGCGCGGAAGCTGCGCGCGCTTGAGCCCCAGCACCTGCAGGAAACGCTCGGCCTGCTCGGCGGCATCTTCCGGCGTGGCCAGGCGCAGCACCGAGCCGCTCATCACGCCGGCGCGGTGGAAGAGCCCCGCCGCCTTGGGCATGGCCATGAGCGTGCTGGTCTTCGCCCCGCCGCCGGACTGTCCGAACACCAGCACGCGCGACGGATCGCCGCCGAAGGACGCCACGTTCTCGCGCAGCCAGCGCAGGCCGGCAACGATGTCGAGCATGCCCATGGCGCCCGAATTGGGGTAGTCGTTGCTGAGCGACGAGAGGTCGAGGAAACCGAAGGCCCCGAGCCGGTGGTTGAGCGTGACGACGACCGCGTCGCCGTGCTTCGCGAGCATGGCGCCGTCGCAGCCGGGCGCGTTGCCCGAGCCACCGTACCAGCCGCCGCCGTGCAGGTGCACGATCACCGGCTTCCTCGCGTTGCGCTCCAGCGTGGGCGTCCAGAGGTTGAGCACCAGGCAGTCTTCGCCCATGCCGCCACCCTGGATGTCGAAGGTGATGAGGTCGGCATAGTCGCGCTGGCGGCTCGCCGGCGCCTGCGGTGCGTACTGGCCATAGGCCGTGGCATCGCGCACGCCGGTCCAGGTCGGCGGTGGCTCGGGCGCACGGAAGCGCCGCGCGCGGCCGGTGTCGGCGCCATAGCGCAGGCCCTTGAAGGCATGCACGCCGTCGCTCGTCATGCCCCGCACCCGCCCTTGCGCCGTCTCGACCTCGGGGAAGAGGTCTTCCGCACGGATCATGCGCTGGGCTGCTCTTTCGGCGGGTGCGGCGAGGCTCATCGTGGAGGCTTTCGTTTCCTGGCCGCCGGAGGCGGCACCGGGTTCGCAGGAGCCGTCTCGGAGGTCGTCTGCGCGGCCAGCACGAGCTGGACCATCGCGTCGCCACCGAGATCGATGTGCTGGTGCATGGCGCGTGCCGCCGCCGCCGCGTCGCCGTCGCGGATGGCCTGCACGATCACGCGGTGTTCCTTGTCGGATGCCTTCATGCGGCCGGGCTTGTCCATGCTGCGCTGGCGGTAGGCGGCGAGCGTGCGCCGCACCGAGCGCACGTGCTCCACCAGCACCGGGTTGCCGCTGGCCTTGTAGATCACCTCGTGCAGCACGGCGTTGGCACGCTCGTAGCCGCGGCGGTCTTGTGCGCTCGCGCAGGCCGAGGCCTTGGCGAGCGCGGCCTCGAGTTCCTGGCACTGCTCGCGGGTGGCGCGGCGCGCGGCGAGGCTCGCGACGATCGACTCCAGCTCCGACAGCGCCTCCAGCGTGGCCACGAGTTCGGCCGGCGTGGCCTTGCGCACGTAGATGCCCGAGCGCGGCGCAATTTGCACCAGGCCCTGCGTGGCCAGCACCAGCAACGCCTCGCGCACCGGCGTGCGGGAGGCATTGAACTGCGCGGCCAGCGCCTTCTCGTCGATGGCACTGCCGGGCGGCCAGGCGCCGGAGAGGATTTCCTGCTCCACCGCGATGCGGATGCGGTCCTGCAGGCTCGCGCCAGCGGCTGCAGCGGTTTGACGGGCCAGGATCAGGTCCATGGCCTAATATATCAAAGGCCGTTTCATATATACAACCGCCCGTGGCGCTGTGCGGCACGCCGATTGCCTCTCTGGGGCGATGCAGACAGAAGATCTCCAACGAAAAGCATTCCTTGCCCTGCTGGTGACCGTGACGGTCGCCTTCCTGTGGGTGATCTTTCCGATGTTCGGCGCGGTGCTGTGGGGGGTGACCTTCGCGATCCTCTTCACGCCGCTCAACCGCCGCGTGCAGCAGCGGCTGCGCCTCAAGCCGACCTGGGCGGCGGCGTTGTCGACGCTGCTGGTGCTGCTGCTCGTGGTGCTGCCGGCGGTGATCGTGTCGGGCATGGTGGCGCAGGAGGCCACCACGCTGGTCGAGAAGCTGCGTTCGGGCGAGGTTGATCTCGCCGCGTACTACCGCCGGTTCCTCGCGGCCCTGCCCGACTGGGCCACGCGCCTGATCGAAGGGGCCGGGCTCGGCAACCTGGCGAGTGCCCAGGAACGCCTGAAGCAGAGCGCCGCGGGCACCTCGCAGCCCATCGCGCGGCACCTGTGGACCGTGGGCCAGGGCACGCTCGACTTCGCGGTCAACTTCTTCGTGATGGTGTACCTGCTCTTCTTCCTGCTGCGCGACGGCTCGGGGCTCATGCAGCGCATCCGCCGGGCCACGCCGCTCGACCCGGCCGTGCAGGCGCGCCTGGCCAAGAAGTTCAGCGCCGTCGTGCGCTCCACCGTCAAGGGCAACATCCTCGTCGCACTGCTGCAGGGCGCGCTGGGCGGGGTGGCGCTGCTGGTGCTGGGCATTCCCGGCGCGGTGCTGTGGGCGGTGGTGATGGCCTTCCTGTCGCTGCTGCCGGCCGTGGGCGCCGCGCTCGTGTGGGGGCCGATCGCGATCTACCTGCTGTCGGTCGGCCAGGTGGCCCAGGGGTTGGGGCTCGTCGCCTTCGGCACGCTCGTGATCGGCCTCGTGGACAACCTGCTGCGTCCGATCCTCGTCGGCAAGGAGACGCGCATGCCCGACTGGGTGGTGCTGATCTCCACCATCGGCGGCATGTCGCTCTTCGGCATCAACGGCTTCGTGATCGGGCCGGTGGTGGCCGCGCTCTTCATCGCGGTGTGGGACCTGACCGCGGACGATTCGACGGCGCGGCCGGACACACCCGCGGCCGGCCCCGAGTCTCCCTAGCCGATCAGCCGCTCATCCGCACTGCCCCACGTAGCCGCACGCGGTGCAGAAGTCGCATCCGTCCTTGTGGATCACGTTGGGGTTGCCGCACTCCGGGCACACCTTGCCGCTGATGAGCGGGGGCGACGCAGCGCTGCGGTCTCCGGGGGCTTCGAGCACGCCCATGTCGCGCACCGGGTAACCCTCTTCCGTCAGCACGCCCAGCATCGCGTAGCGGTGGATGATGAGGCGCGCCAGGTACGCCACCGTCGAGGGCCAGGTCTGCTGGCGGCGCTCGCCGTGTGGCAAGCCGGGCACGAAGGCCATGAAGTGGCCGAGCGGCTCGGCGTAGTTGAGCAGCTTGCGCAGCTTCATGCCGATCCAGGCCGGGTCGATCACGCGCATGTCGAGCGAGAGCACACGGGCCAGGCCGTCGAGGGCGCGCGGGTAGTTGCCCGAGAAACCCACTGCGCAGGGGCGCGTGACGGCCACGCCGTCCGGCCCGGGCAGCGTCACCTCCTTCAGCGTGAGCGTGAAGGCTTCGTCGGTGGCGGGGTTGTGCACGTCGACCGCCCAGGCGAGCGTGCCCGAGGGGCCGGTGTGCGGCTCGTCGCGGGCGAACATGGCATCGATCACCGGCGTGGGCTGCTTGCCACCCAGGCGCGGCAAGGCCTTCAACTGCTCGCAACGCCAGCGGATCACCGCCGCCGTGGCGGCCACCACGCCAGGGAAAAGGCGCCGCTCGCCGTTGGGCGGGAACGGCATCTCGAAGGCCCGCTCCTCGGCCACGGTGGCCATCGCGTCGAGCTTCAACTGCAGCCACGCCGGGTCGTTGGCGCGCAGGTCCATCGACAAGGTCTTGGCCAGCGCCCCCAGGCCGCGCGGTTGCTCCGCGCCGTTGACCCACACCTCGAAGGGCTTGGGCGTGCCGTCGTCGCCCGCCAGTTCTCCCACGAACAGCGCGAATTCGCCGAACGGGTGGTGGACCATGAAGGTCCAGGCCGCGTTGCCGCCAGGCAGCTCGGGCCGGCCGGGCCAGCGCAGCGACGACAGCACCGGCGCGGGCAGGCGGTCGAGCGCGAGGCGCTGGTTGGCGTCGTTGAGCGTCATCACCGCGGGGCCGGTCTTCTGCCCTTGCGGCGTGGTGCTGAGCACGGAGCCGAGCACCGCGTTGGGCCGGTAGGTCGCCAGGCCCTTCAGGCCCGACTGCCAGGCCTGCATGTAGAGGTTCTGGAAGTCGGCATACGGGTAGTCCGCGGGCACGTTGACCGTCTTGGAGATGGCAGTGTCGATGCACGGCGCCACCGCCGCCACCATCGCGGCGTGGTCCTGTGCGCTCATTTCGAGCGCCGTCACGAAGGCCGGGGTGAGCGGTGCATCGGCGCCCTTCAGGTGGCGATAGAGCCGCCAGGCGTGGTCTTCCACCGCGTACTCCTTGAAGCTGCCGTCGGGCATGCGCTTCTTGCGGGTGTAGCTCCAGCTGAACGGTGGCTCGATGCCGTTGCTCGCGTTGTCGGCGAACGCGAGGCTGATGGTGCCGGTGGGTGCGATCGACAGCAGGTGCGAGTTGCGCAGCCCGTGCGCGCGGATGCGCTCGCGCAGGCGCTGCGGCAGGCGCGAGGCGAAGTTGCCGCGGCGCAGGAAGAGATCGGCGTTGAAGAGCGGAAAGGCGCCGCGCTCCTGTGCGAGGTCGACCGAGGCGTCGTACGCCGCATCGCGCATCGCCTCGGAGATGCGCCTCGCCATCGCGCGCGCCTCCGGCGTGTCGTAGCGCAGGTTCAGCATGATGAGCGCATCGCCCAGGCCGGTGAAACCCAGGCCCACGCGCCGCTTGTTGCGCGCTTCCTCCTGCTGCTGCGGCAGCGGCCACACCGTCACGTCGAGCACGTTGTCGAGCATGCGCACGGCGGTCTTGCAGAGCTTGCCGAAGCCGTCCTCGTCAAAACGCGCGGTCGGCTCGAAAGGGTCGAGCACGAAGCGTGTGAGGTCGATGGAGCCGAGGCAGCAGCACCCGTAGGGGGGCAGCGGCTGCTCCGCACAGGGGTTCGTGCTCGCAATGGTCTCGCAGTACGACAGGTTGTTGTCGGCGTTGATGCGGTCGAGGAAGAGCACGCCCGGCTCGGCGTGGTCGTAGGTCGAGCGCATGATCTGCTCCCACAGGTCGCGGGCGCGCAGCTTGCGGTACACCCACGCGCCGCCCGCCTGGTGGGCGCCGGCCTCCTTCTGCGCGGGGCCAGGCTCGGCACGGTGCACGAGGGCGAAGTCGGTGTCGGCCTGCACGGCCTCCATGAAGGCGTCGGTCACGCCCACGCTGATGTTGAAGTTGCGCAGGTCGCCCTCGTCCTTGGCGTGGATGAACTCCTCGATGTCGGGGTGGTCGCAGCGCAGCACCCCCATCTGCGCGCCGCGCCGCGCGCCGGCACTCTCGACGGTCTCGCAGGAGCGGTCGAACACGCGCATGTAGCTCACCGGCCCCGAGGCACTGCTCTGCGTGCTGCCCACCCAGGCGCCACGCGGCCGGATGCGGCTGAAGTCGTAGCCCACGCCGCCACCGCGGCGCATGGTCTCGGCCGCCTCGGTGAGGGCGATGTAGATGCCTGGGTGGCCGTCGTCCACATGCGCGATCGAGTCGCCCACGGGTTGCACGAAGCAGTTGATGAGCGTGGCCGACAGCTCGGTGCCCGCGGCCGACTGGATGCGCCCTGCCGGCACGAAGCCGTGGCGCAGCGCCTGCGCGAAGCGCTCTTCCCACTGTGCACGTGCGGCGCCGGGCTCGGCCTGCGCCAGCGCGCGTGCCACGCGCTGGCACACCGCGGCGATGCTGCGCTCGTCGCCCTTGGCGTATTTCTCGATCAGCACCTCGTCGCTGATCTCCTGCGCGGGCAGGTTGGCGCGGGTGTGGACGGGTTCGGTTGTCTCGTGCATGGCGTCGCTCTCCTCGTGGGTGCGCACGGTACGGCCGCGGGGCCTGCGGCGTATTTGATATCGATCAGCGCACTGTGACGCATGCCGCGCCATTGACCCATCGCAATGACCTTGCGCCCGTCAGGCGCTTGCGCCCGACTCAGACGTGCCGGCCTAGGCCGTCACGGCCCGCAGGTGGTTCAGCACTTCCGTGGCACCCACGAAGTCGAAGCGCTGCAGGTGGCGCTCGATGTCCTGCGCCTCCTCGCCGAAGCGGGCGCGCAGCGCCGGTGCCAGCTCGGCGAAGCGGGCAATGGACTC